>JAUIGT010000243.1 GCA_030432615.1 Verrucomicrobiia bacterium | reverse complement strand
CGGCAAGGAAATCAAGGGCAAGGCCCCCGAAGGCGAGAAGCACGAGCCGGAGGAAGAGGAGAACCCCTCGGTGGCGTCCCAGTGATCCCGCACGTAGGCCAGCGACTCCTGTCGCGGCAAGCGCATCGACTCCGGACGAAGCCGCGACAGGAGTCGCTGGCCTACCTCCTTACACGAATGCTGGCGGAGTTCCCGTGGGCGTCGAGGCCCTCGACGGCGGCGAAGGCTTCGACGATGGGCACCGACTTGGCGATGGATTCCCGGTCGAGTTTCACGATGCTGGTGCGGCGCTGGAACTGGTCCACGGTGAGCCCCGGGAAACTTTTTCCCGCTCCGCCCGTCGGCAGTTCGTGGCTCGGGCCGGCGAGGAAATCGCCCACGGCGACCGGGGACCAGTTGCCCAGGAAGATCGCTCCCGCAGTCCGGATCTGCTTTACCAGGGATTTCTCCTTCCGGCTGACCAACGAGAGGTGCTCGGGCGCAAAACGATTCACGATATCGACCCCGTCCTCGAGTTTTTCCACCAGCACCAGCCAACAGCGATCCTCGATCACCTTCCGGAGCGGTCCCTGGCGACTGAGGGTCGCGCTCTGCTCCTCGATCTCCTTTTCGACCGCCTCGATCAGCTCCGGGGAATCGGTGATGAATCCGATCTCGCTGTCACCACCGTGCTCGGCCTGGGCGAGGAGATCGGCGGCGATGAATTCCGGCCGCGCCGAGCTGTCGGCCATCACCACGATTTCGCTCGGCCCGGGCAACAAATCGATCGCCACCAAGCCGAACATCTGCCGCTTGGCCTCGACCACGTAGGAATTCCCGGGCCCGTAGATCTTCACCACCGGAGCAATGGTCCGGGTGCCGATGGCCATGGCGGCAATGGCCTGGGCGCCGCCCACCTTGTAGATCTCGGTGGCACCGGCCGAGCGCAAGGCGTGCAGTAGGGCCGGATTGACGCTGCCGTCCTTTTGCGGTGGCGTGCAGACCACGATCTCGGGACAGCCGGCGGCCTTGGCCAGGGCCACGGTCATGTTGGCCGAGGACACCAGCGGGGCGGTGCCCCCTGGCACGTAGAGCCCGACTCGTTCGAAGGGCTGGAAGACCTCACCGACCTCGGCTCCCTGGGCGTTTTTTCCCGACCAGTCCCGGCGGAGACTCTTCTTCGCGAATTCGGTGACGTTCTTCCGGGAGGCGGCGACGGCCCGCTTCGTCTTCGCGTCGGTGGCGGCATCGGCGGCATCGAGTTCGGCCTCGGTGACCCGCATCGCCTTGCCGCTGCGGAATTTCACGCCATCGAACTTCTCGGCGTAGGCCAGCAGCGCCTTGTCCCCTTCCTTGCGCACCGCCTCGACGACCTCGCTCACCGTCTTCTCGACATGCGCGAGCGGCTGCGAACGACGATCCAGCTTGCGGAGGGCGGCGGCGAAATTCTTCTGCTGATGGGAAATGACACGCATGGCGAGGGGGAAGGTAAAAGCCTTTTCGGCTTTTCCAAGCGCTACGTCCCACGCGGGGAAAAGATACGGCAACGCGGAAAATTCGTGACGGTGAGAAGCCGCTCGAAAACCTCACTCCTCGGTCGAAAACTCGCCCTTCCCGATCTTCCGAATCCGCTCCAGCCGCTCCCGATCGTTGCTCCAATCCTGCGGCAACTTCTGGATGACCTCGCGATCGAAGCCCTCGGCCTCCAGCTTTTTCACCATGGACTCGTAGTGCGCGTCCGAGATCTGCGGCGAACGCGCCATGATCCACGCGTACTTCCGGTTCGGATGGGCGATGATGGTGCGTTCGTAGTCGGGCGAGAGGTCGAAGATGATGTACTCCGCCTGGAAGGGCCAGATGAACTGCATCCGCCACTCGGCATTGGTTTCCTCGTCGTAGACCCGGCCCACCGGGGTCAGGGTCTTCAGCTCGCCCTCGAAACTGTCCTTCCGGAACTGGTAGGTCGTCTCGATCTTGCCGTCATCCGCCAGGTGATAGTGCTCGACCCCGTTGTGGGCACCGGAATCGATCCCCAGCGGCGTGTAGCCGATGACGAACCACGGCCCCATGAAGCGTTCGAGATCGACTTTGCCCGCGGTCGGCAGCGGTTTGTGGGACGTCGCGCAGCCAGCCACGAAGTAGATGGCCAGACCGACGATGGTGAGGACGAGAAGGGTCTTCATGGAAAATGGGGCTTTCCCATGGTGACGGCGGGAAAGCGATTCGGGATGCACCCGACAGAATGGACGACGATTTCTGCGCGCCACGCAAAAATCCATTTTCCGTCTCACATTCCCCCCACCTCCACCCAGACGGTCTTGAGGTAGTCGTCGCCGTTGAATTCCGGCGGCATGGGGCAGGCCTCGAGATCGTTCGCCCTCCGGCCCGCGGCGCGGACTCCCTGGCGCACCGCCTTCTCGAAATCCCGCTGATCGAGCCGGTGCGTATTGCCGGTGCAGAGCAGCCAGCCACCTGTCTCGACCACACCGCAGGCCAGCGACACGAGGTCGGCGTAGTCGCGGTCCGCCTTGAAGACCTGGCCCTTTCCGTTCCGGGAAAAGGTCGGCGGATCGAGGATGACGCCGTGGAAGTTCCGTCCCTGGCGTCGAAAGGTCGCCAGCCATTCGAAGACGTCGCCCTTGCAGAAGTAGTGATCGGCGGGATCGATCCCGTTGGCCTCGAGGTTCCGCTTTCCCCAGTCGAGGTAGGGGCGGGAGAGATCGAGACTGCTGGTAATGGCCCCTCCCACCGCCGCCGCCAACGAGAAGGCGCAGGTGTAGGCGAAGGTGTTCAGCACCCGGTCGCCCGGCCGCACCCGATCCCGCACCCGGCGCCGGTTTTCCCGCTGGTCGAGAAAGATGCCCTGCGAGTAGCCGGCCTCGAAATCGATCCGGAAGGCGAGCCCGTTTTCCCGCACGAGGAAGGGCTCGGTCACCTTTTCCCCCGCCACCCACTCGGGCGCGGTCTTCGCTCCCTTGTCCCGCGGCTTCCAATAGAGCGATCGGGCGTCGCCCAGATCGACCGCCTCGCGGAACGATTCGGGGAAATGCGCCGTTTCCGTCTGCACCAGCCAGCGTCCGTCGAAGTCGTCGATCCAGACGCCACCCCACCGCGAACCGGTGCCGTGGAAGCAACGCCACGCCGTGGAGTCGCCGCCGGGAGCGGGTCGCAGTTGGTCACGCCAGTGTTTCATTCGCGGGGTTTGCAATCTCCATACCGGTCCCTACAGTTCAAGGCAAATGAAGCCCGACCTCGCCGCCCTTCTCGATGCCGCCCGCGATCGCGGGGACCTGCTGGAATCCAGCCACGAAAACATCACCCAACTCCTGGCTGCCTCCGACGATCCCGTCTACGAAGCTTCCGTCACCGAACTGGCCGAGGCCGGCAAGTGGAGCGAGCTCAACGATCGCTTCTTCCAGAAGCTTGCCTTCGGTACCGGCGGGCTCCGGAGCCGCACCATCTCGTCGATCGTCACCGCCGCCGAACGCGGCTCGGCGAGCGAAGGCGAACGCCCCGAGCATCCCTGCGTCGGCACCAACGCCCTCAATTTCTACAACATCACCCGGGCCACCCTCGGCCTGGTACGCTACCTGAAAGCGGCGCACGAGAAGGAAGGCCGTGAAGGCCGCCCCTCCCTCGCGGTGGCCCGCGACACCCGTCACTTCGGGGCCGCCTTCGCCGACCAGGTCGCCAAGGTGGCCACGGAAAACGGCTGCGACGTATTCCGCTTCGTGGAGCCGCGAAGCACGCCCGAGCTTTCCTTCGCCGTTCGTCACCTCGGGGCCGGCGCCGGGATCGTCCTCACCGCCAGCCACAATCCCCCTCCGGACAACGGCTACAAGGTCTACTGGAACGACGGCGCCCAGGTCGTGGAACCGCACGCCTCGGGCATCATCGGCGAGGTCAACGCCATCGTCTCCGAATCCTACGATCCGGTCCCGGAAAGCGAGCGCGGCACCGTCACCGACCTCGGCATCGAGATCGACGAAGCCTACATGACCCGGCTCGAGACGCTGCTGCTCGATCCCGAGCTGGTCCGGTCGCAACGGGAATCCCTGAAGATCGTCTTCACCAACCTCCACGGCACCGGCGGCACCATCGCCCCGCAGATGCTGCACCGGCTCGGGTTCCACTGCGACACCGTGCCCGAACAGGACACCCAGGACGGCTGGTTCCCCACGGTGAAGTCGCCCAACCCGGAGAATGCCGAGGCCCTGGAGATGGGCATCGCCCAGGCCGAGCGAGACGGCTGCGACATCGTCATCGCCACCGACCCCGACTGCGACCGCATGGGTGTCGCCGTGCGCAATGCCGACGGAAAGATGCAACTCATCACCGGCAACCAGATCGGCTCCCTGCTGGCCTGGTACCGGATCAAGACCTTCACCGAGCGGGGCATCGTCACCGATGCCAACAAGGACCACACCGTCCTGGTAAAGACCTTCGTCACCACCGAACTCCAGGGGGCCATCGCGAAGGAGTTCGGCATTCCCTGCGTCAACACCCTGACCGGCTTCAAGTACATCGGGGAAAAGCTCGGCAAGTACGAGCTGGCGATTCCGGAAGACCTGCGGGGCGACTACCGGACGCTCTCCGACGGCCAGACCCGGGCGCTGCGGCTGCAACATTCGAAATTCTTTCTCTTCGGTGGCGAGGAAAGCTACGGCTACCTCGGGGCCGATTTCCTGCGCGACAAGGACGGCAACGGCGCCGTGGTCATGTTCGCCGAGCTGGCCGCCTACGCGAAATCGAAGGCCCTGACCATTCCCGAACTCCTCGACGGGCTCTACCTCCGCTACGGCTACTTCCGCGAGGGACAGCATTCCGAGAAACTGGAGGGCGCCGACGGTGCCGCCAAGATCCAGGCGCTGGCCCGAAACTACAGCGAAGCTCCCCCGACCGAACTCGACGGCGTCGCCGTGAGCCGGGTGCGCGATTTCTCCAAGGAAGACATCCACGACGAGGAAGGAGACCTTCTGCCGAAGGAGAAGATGCTCTTCGTCGATCTCGCCGACGGCAGGGCCTTCGCCGTGCGCCCCTCGGGAACCGAACCGAAGATCAAGTTCTACTTCTACCAGCGGCCCGCCCCGGGCGCCGATTCCGCCATCGCTCCCGAGGATCTCGTCGAGGCCAAGGCGAAGGGCGACGCCGCCTACGATGCCCTGCAGTCCGCGGTCATCGCCGACATGCGGACGCGTCTCGATGCCCTCTCGTGATCGCCGCAGCCAGCCAAAGTAGAACGGGTCTCCCGGCCCGTTCCCCGATGCCGCCCACGCTCGGAACCGAACCGGAGACCTGTTCCACCTTCCCACGTAACCCTGTCTGGTCCGCGACCTGACCCTGTCATGTCGATGCCGCTGAAACCGTTTCTCCGAAACGCCTGGCCCTGGCTGGCGGCGGTTCTCTCGGGAGTGCTCCTGGCCTTCTGCTACCCGCGCTGGAACGTCGGGGAACTGGCCTGGCTCTGGCAGATTCCGCTCTTCGCCGCGCTCTGGTTTTCGGAGCACAAGTCGGGTGATCCGAGAAAGCGCTGGCGCCACGGATTCGCCCTCGGCTACGTGGCGGGACTGGCGTTTTTCCTGGTCAACCTGACCTGGCTCCTCGAATTGCGTCGGGTCGTCGGCAGCGTGTGGGCCGGACTCGGCGCCTGGATCGCGCTCCCCGCCTACCTCGCGGTCTACTTCGCCCTCTGGGGCGCGTTCGTGGCCACGGTGGCGCGGTGGGAACCGGGTTTCGGCGAGAAGGATGCCGTCGAGGAGAAACGGAGAAAGAAGGAAGCCGAGGCCGCCCGCCGGCGTGGACTGGCTTCCCCGACCGGAGCCGGAGGAATGCTGGGCGCCTTTTCCGGAGGGGACCTCTTCGGACCCTCGCTACGCGTGCTGCGCTCGGCTTTCCTCGCCGCGGCGGCCTGGTGCGGACTGGAGTGGCTGCGCGGAATCGTCTTCACCGGCTTTGGCTGGAACGGTCTCGGCGTGGCCCTGCACGAAAGCCTCTACCTCATCCAGGTCGCGGATCTGGTCGGGGTGGCGGGCCTGTCCTTCCTGGTGGTTTTCTGCAACGCGGTATGGGCGGCGACGCTGGTCCGCATCGGCCGAGAAATGGCGGTGCGGAATCGCATTCGTCCCCACCTCGATTTCGCGGTGGCGATGATGCTGATCATCGCGGCGTTTCTCTACGGCCTGACCCGCTTCGCGACGCAACCGAATCCCGACGAGGAAAACGCCATCGAGTTGCGCACCCTCCTGGTGCAGCTCAACACGCCCATCGACCAGAAATGGGACCGCGATTTCGCCCAGAAAATCATCGAGGACTACCGCGACCTCACCCGCGGCTACGTGGAATCGTCGGACTTCGATCTCGTCATCTGGCCGGAAACGGCGCTGCCGGGTCGCTGGACCTTTCCCTGGGTCCAGACCTACCTAAACGACGTCATCCTGCCCGGAGCGGATTTTTCCCTCATCCTGGGAATCGAGGACGAGACCTTCGATGCCGACGGAAATGACGAGATCTACAACTGCCTCGCGGTGGTCCGGGGCTCGACGGAACGCGCCGAACTGCATCGCAAGATCCACCGGGTACCCTTCGGCGAATACCTGCCCTTCCGGAACGAATTTCCCCCGGTCGAATGGATCGGCGGCCAGATCATACCGATGGATTTCTCCGCCGGCGACAGTTTCGAACCGCTGAAACTGGAGAAGCCGGAGATCGGCATCATCCCCCTGATCTGTTTCGAGGACACCGTCGGCCGGGTGGCGCGAAAGTTCGTCCGCGACGGCCCGCAACTGCTCGTCAACATCACCAACGACGGCTGGTTCTACGAGAGCGCGGCGGCGCTCCAGCACATGGCCAACGCCAAGTTCCGCTGCATCGAGCTGCGCCGCCCCATGGCCCGCGCCGCCAACACCGGGGTCAGCGGCTTCATCGACGAGAACGGAAGTCTCGAGTATCCCGACGCCCGCGCCGGCGACACCGGTCACGAGCGCCTGCGGGTCGTCCAGGATCCGCTCACCGGGAACACCTTCACCACCGGCACGCTTCCGGCCACGGTCACGCTCCGGAAGGAGCCGCCGATCACGTTCTACGCGCGCTTCGGCGATGTCTTCTCGGTGAGCCTGGGCTTGCTCGCTCTCGGCCTGGCCGCCGTCCGGATCGGGCAAACCCGCCTCTGGAAACCGGTCAGTCGCTGATCTCCTTTCCGCTCCGGGCGTCGGCGAACACGACCTGCTCGCGGTAGAAGCTCGGGTCGCTCCGGAAAGTGAGCCGGGCGTTGTGACGACGCTCCAGTTCGACCAGCAATTCGCTGTCCTTGGTGCGAAGACGTTCCATCACGTCGGGATGCACCACGATGATGAGTTCGTGGAGTTGCCCGTGCTTGGCGAAGATGCCGCTGATGCGCCGCTGGAGTTCCACGCTCATCGAGGTCGCCGACTTCACCATGCCGCGGCCCTGGCAGTGGGTGCAGGGCTCGTTGTGGGTGACGCTGAGGCTCTCGCTGAGTCGCTGGCGGGTCATCTCCATGAGCCCCAGCTGGGAGATCGGCAGGATCTGGGTCTTGGCGCGGTCGCGCTTGAGCCGTTCCTTCATCGCCTTGTAGACCTGCTGCTGGTCGCGCCGGCTCTTCATGTCGATGAAGTCGACCACGATCAGGCCCCCGATGTTGCGGAGCCGAAGCTGCCGGGCGACCTCGATGGCGGCCTCGATGTTGGTCTGCAGGATCATCTTGTCCTGGTTCTTGGCGCGGCCGGTATTCACGTCGATGGCGATGAGGGCCTCGGTCTCGTCGATGACGAGGTAGCCGCCACTGGGAAGCCAGACCTGGCGATAGAAGGCGTCGTCGATCTGGCGCTGGATTCCCAGCTTGTCGAAGATCGGGGTCGGGCTCTGGAAGTGGGTGATCCGGTTGCGGGAGCGGCGGGAGATGATCCCGGCGAGGTCCTTCATCCGCTCGGCCGCGGTTTCGTTGTCGCAGAGCACCTCATCGATCTCCTCGGTGAGAAAATCCCGGACCGTGCGCTCGATGAGGTCGGGCTCGCGGAAGGCGCACACCGGCGCCTTCTCGTTCTTTGCGACTTCCTCGATGTCGCGCCACTGGTCGATGAGAATGCTGAGGTCGCGAACGAAGTAGCGGTATTTCTGCCCCATCGAGACGGTGCGCAGGATGATGCCCATGTTCTCGGGGACGGTGAGTTTCTCCATCAGCTTGCGGAGCCGGGCTCGTTCCTTGGGGTCCTCGATCTTGCGGGAAATTCCAAACTGGTCGTTGCGCGGCATCAGGACCATGTAGCGGCCCGCCAGGGAGATGTTGGTGGTGATGCGCGGGCCCTTGGTGCCGATGGGGCCCTTGGTCACCTGCACCAGCACCTCGGAACCGACCGGGTAGAGATCGGGAATGTCCTTCGCCTGGATGCGTTTCTGCTTTTTCTTCTTCCCGCCACCGCCGCCGCCGCGCTGGATCTCCTCGAGCCCGGAATCGAGCGCCTCGGGAATGGCGTCCCAGAAATGGAGAAAGGCGTTCTTCTCGATCCCGATATCGACGAACATGGCCTTGAGGCCGGGCTCGATGTTGCGGACTACCCCCTTGAAGATCGACCCGACGATGTTGGTGTCGTCGGTGCGCTCGACGTTGTATTCCTCGAGCGAACCATTCTCGAGCAGCGCAACGCGGGTTTCGAGTTTTTCACAGTTGAGAACGATCTTGTTACCTTCGGACAGCTTCTTGGGGCCGAAAAACTTGCGAATCTTGTTTAGCATCTTGGTCTAAAATTGGTGTTCTGCCTTCTACTTCCCTCGGCACACCGAAACGCCCGGCCACCTTGTGGCTCGGTTTCTCGTCGATCTGTGCCAGCCTCTTCATCACGTTGCTTTCTTCTAATCAATTCAGCGTCGAATACCAAGCCATTTGAACGGCCGGAATTTTCTGCGGTTTTCAGTATTCTGGTTGGAAACGGAGCCCTCCGCATCCGCACGACTGCGGATGGAAGGTTGCGCGACGTCGGATTGCGACTGGTTTTCACGCTGACGCAGCGAAGC
>JAUIGT010000242.1 GCA_030432615.1 Verrucomicrobiia bacterium | reverse complement strand
GTTAGCAGCGTCAGCCATTCCGACCTGTCCGGAATGCAGAAATATTCCGTAGAGGCCCCAGGTGACAACCGTCCCCAAAGCAAAAAATAACCAGCTGTAGCTCCCCATAGCAATGATAGATTCGATAGTAAAAAGGTGTTTAATTTTCCAACAGCTCGCGTGGAGCCGTCTCGATCTTCTCGCGCACTTCATCCGGTATCGCAACCCCTTTCATCCGCCGTGTTTCGGTATCGAAACTGACGCATACCACAGTAAAGCGGCCGGTGGCAGCGAGGCATTTTTTCTCCGGTTCGTCCGGGTGTTTCCAGAAGCGGAAGAAATAGTGGATCGTCTTGCTGCGAACCTCCTCGATCAACAGTTCGATCTCGACTTCCTCCTCGAAGAAGAGCGGCAACCGGTAGTCGGCCGAGGCGTGCACCCGGGGCCACCCGATCGGGTCCGCGTCGGGGCGGGGGCGAAAGTCGTGCACCGAGAACCCGAGCGACCGATAGAAGGCGTGCTCGCAGCTTTCCATGTAGCGGAAGAAATTCGAAAAATGCACGATTCCCGCCACATCGGTGTCGGCGAACTCTACTCGACGGCGGAAGAAGAACTGGTGGGCGGGCATGGCTCGGGAAGTGGATCGGCGGGAGGCTGGCGGTAGAGGTTCGTCAACTTCCCGCCGAACCCGCCGCTTGGCAAGGAGGCAGCCTCCGGGTGTGGGTGGCGGGAGACGTGGAACCCGACCCTCTTGGGTCGGAGACCCGACAGGGTGTGATTTGGCGTCGAATCGCGCCGAATCGGCGCTATTTTAGGGCGTTGTTTTCCTCGCTCTCCGGTTCTCCCTGATTCATGCGTCGCTACCTGATCGTCTCGCTCGGCATCGGGCTCCTCGTGTCCTTCGCGGTTTTCACCCTGCTGAAGCTGGGTGCCTTCGGGGCGCTGAACGAGGCACTCGGCTCCCTCTACCTGCGTTCGGGATTCGCCCCGGCTTCGACCGGAGGAGCCCCGGCGGGGCACGGCTTGGAATTGGCCATGGCGATCGCGGTGGCTTTCGCGGCGGCGTGGTGCGTGATCGACATTCCCCATGTCGGGCACAAGATGCTCGTATTCGTGGTCATGCTGGTGGTGCTGCTGGCGTTGTCGCCCACCCTGGCGCTCCACGGGGTGATGTTCGCCCCGTTCTCCAGTATCACCGCGGCCTTCCTGGCGACGGCGGCGGGATTCGTCTATGCGGGCACGGAGCACGGCACCCGCAAACGCCTGCTGCTGGACGTGCTCGGGACGCGGGTGTCGGGGGATACGTTTCGCCAATTGATGAACAGCCGCGAGCCGGTTCGCTTCAACGGTTCCAACCGGGTCGTCTCGGTGCTGACCTGCCGGGTATTCAATCACGCGGAGCTGCGCGACAAGCTGGAGCCGAGCGAACTGGTGGCCATGGGGAACCTGTTTCTCCGCAACACGGCCGATTTCCTGATGCGGCGGGGAGGTTACCTCGACGAATCCAGCCCCGACCTGGTGCGGGTGTTTTTCGGGTTGGTGCAACCGAGCGAGGACCACGCCGAGCAGGCCTGCCGGGCGGCGCTGGAATTGCGAACCCGCCTGCGGAACCTCAACGAGGAGTGCGAGACGCGCTGGTTCCGGAAACTCGACTACGGGGTCGCGATCAGTTCCGGTCCCATGACGGTCGGGGTCTACGGGTCCTCGCGGCATTTCTACTTCTCCGGTGTCGGCGCCGACACGGATTTCTCCCGCCGGTTGGCGCGGGCCAACGCGCGCTACGGTTCGGACATTCTGCTGAGCGCGCGCACCCAGCAGCTGGTGAAGGATGCGGTGGCGGTGCGGCCGTTGGAGATGCTCTACGATCCGGAGCGCAACCTGATGACGGAAGTCTACCAACTGCTGGCGCTCGGTGAAGACTTCGACGAGGAGGCGAAAGCGCGGCGCGACGCCTATTGGCAGGGAGTCATCCTCTATCGGTCGGAGAAATACGAGGACGCTCTCGCCCAGTTCAGCGTCGCCCAGATCCCGGGCAGGGAAGAGGGCCCGGTGCGCTTTTTCATCGATCGCTGCCAGGCGCGGCTGGCCGGAGAGGATGGCGAGGCTCCCGAGAGCGGACACGAATTGACCGAGCGCGGGCACGCTCGCCTGCTGAACCGGATGTGAGGGTGCCGCTGCGCGGATTTGCGATTTGCGAAAATCGAGGACGAGCGGCTACCTGTGATGAAGTATTGATCCGAGGTTTCGAAATTTTCCCATGGCCGTCGACTATCCCGAACCCGTGCGCGCGCTGATCGCGCAACTGAAGCGCCTCCCCGGCATCGGCCCGAAAAGCGCGGAGCGCATCGCCATCTGGCTGATGCAGCGCGGCGCCGACGTGACGGGACCGTTTTCCGAGGCCCTGGAAAAGGCGGGCGCCGAGGTGCGGGAGTGCGGGGTGTGCGGTTTCTTCTCGACCGAATTGTCCGGCTGCGCGATCTGCGACGGACCGGGGCGGGATCACGCGTTGCTCTGCGTGGTGGAGCAGCCGACGGACATTCTCCCGCTGGAGCGAAGCGGCGCCTTTCGCGGTCACTATCACTCCCTGCGGGGAAAGATCTCTCCGTTGGAGAACGTGGGGCCGGAAGACCTCCGGATCGGGGAATTGATCGATCGCGTAAGGCGGGAACATTTCGCTGAAGTCATCCTCGCCCTCGGCGCGGACGTGGAGGGCGAGGCCACCGCGAACTACCTGGTGGAGGTGCTCGGCGAGTTCGACGGTGTGCGCGTCACCCGACTCGCCCACGGGATTCCCGTCGGCGGCGGGCTGGAGAACGCGGATGAACTGACGCTCTTCCGCGCCCTCGAAGGACGTGTCGGCCTGCGGTGAGTTCGCGAACCGCGCATCGACGCCGGTGGATGCGAATTTCCTGCGGTCGGCTACGACTGAGATCATACCAGATTCGGAAAATAACCTGACGATTTTCGGAGTCAGTTTTTCTCGGGGCGAGACGCGAGGAGGAAGCGATGCGGGCATCGTGACCGACGAGTAACGAAGCAACCGGGAAAAAATGGCCCGAATCTACTCCAAACGCCGGAGGCCTCGCGTTCGAAACCTTCGTCCCTCTGAATCGTCAGGTTATTTTTTGAAGTTGGTATCAGTCAGCAGAACCGCGAAATGGGGCGACAGTTGGTTGCCTCGGATTCAACTTTTCCCGATCGGAACAGGTTGGGCCTTGGGCGATTGCTACGCGTCTGTTCCCGAGCATTCGCGGCGTCGAAATGGCGGTCAGCAGGAACGCCCGCCTTCGGGGATCGGGGGCAACGGGGGGAGTTCGGGCTCGAGGACGCCCTTGGCTTTCGGCCACGCGACGATGGCCTCGATGATCATCCAGATCTCCAGCGCGATGGTGGCGACACCGATGCCGAAGAGCAGCCAGTTCTTGGCCGCGAGGTAGCCGTTGGGACCGAAGATGTTCAGCGCCATGGCGATGCCGGGGAGCACCAGCATGAAGACCATGGGGATGGCCACGAACCACACGGGAATCTTCCGCCGCCACATCCAGAAGGAGATGACGAGGAAGGCGAGGCCGCCCAGCAACTGGTTGGTGGCGCCGAAAAGTGGCCAGAGGAGCAGTCCGCCCTTGCCCGCGGTGGACCAGCTCCACTCGGTGGCGCCGGCGGCCGGCAGCGCGGCGATGGCGGTGGCGATGACGACGGCGAAGATGGTGGCGCCGTGCTTGTTGGTCAACCAGGTGAGGGGATTGAGGGCGTGGGCTTGGTGGTCGGCGGCTTCGCCGGTGCTGCGGGAGGCGCCGGCGAGATTGTCGTCGAAGTCGTAGGCTTCCGAGGCGAGTGCGGTCGGCGAAATCTTCGGCGCGAGGGTCGAGGCCAGCTCCTGGATGACATAGCGCTGGAGACGGCAGGCGGTATCGAGCGTGGTCGCGGCGAAACTGGCGACGAAGACTCCCATGAGGGCGACGGCGAAGCCGGGAGCGAGACCGAGGGCTTTCAGGAAGTTCGCCGAGCCCTCGACGAAGGCACCTACTTTCGCCCCGAGGCCGTTGGCGGCGTTCCAACTGGCGTAGCGCTGGAGGTAGGCGGCTTCCCCCGTGAGCACGCCCGAGCCGTCGGCGGCCGAGATGCCGAGCCCGATCCCGGCGACGCAGGCGAGGATGACCAGCACGGCGAGGAATCCCTCAGTCAGCATGGATCCGTAGCCGACGAACTGGGCGTCGGTCTCGCACTTGATCTGCTTCGACGAGGTGCCACTGGAAACCAGGCAATGGAATCCGCTGATGGCACCGCAGGCGATGGTGATGAAGAGAAAGGGAAAAATCCAGGGGGCCCCTTCGGGCGCGGCCCGGAACACCGGCGCGGCGATCTCGAGCGCGGGGCGGGCATCGCTACCGGCAATGGGAGCGCCGCCGATCAGGCCGGCCACGATCAGGCCGACGACCACCAGCGCGAGGGCGCTGAGCAACTGCAGGCTGTTGATGTAGTCGCGCGGCTGGAGCAGAACCCAGACGGGAAGGACCGAGGCGATGTAGCTGTAGATGAGAAGGATCGCCACCCAGGTCATGATGGGCAGTTCCGCGAGCCAGGTGTTGATCGAGTGAAGTACTCCAACGTCCCCGAAGTAGACGGTGGCATACATGAACGCGAGCGTGATCAGCGAGGGGATGAGGATGTTCAGCCCCCGGCGATGGAGCCAGACGCCGATGACGACGGCGAGCGGGATCTGGATGAGACACGGGATGATGGCCGAGGGGTACTGCCGGAAGACCGCGGCGATGACCAGTCCGAAGATCGCCAGCACGATGGTCAGCGCCATGAAGAGAATCGAGAGAAAGAGCACCCGGGTTCGCGGGGCGAGGACACGTCCGGCGATGTCGCCGACCGTCTGGCCGCGATTGCGCATGGAGACCACCAGCGACCCGAAGTCGTGCACGGCGCCGATGAAGATGGAACCGAACAGCACCCACAGCAGCGCCGGGACCCAACCCCAGATCACGGCGACCGCCGGACCGACGATCGGACCGGTGCCCGCGATGGAGGTGAAGTGGTGGCCGAAGATGACGGACTTCGAGGTGGGCACGTAGTCCTTGTCGTCGTTGAGCGCCACGCTGGGCGTGGTGGCATCGGGATCGAGCTTGAAAATCTTTCGCGCCAGCCATTTCCCGTAGGTATGATAGGCGACGAGATAGAGAACGAGGGCTCCGACGGCGATCGCGAGCGTTTCCATGGGGAATCTGGGGTTGAAGGAAGTTTGACCGGGGTTCTTGAAACAGGGGAGCGATTCGCGCAAAGCCGACCTTGCCCCCGAAGCGCATACGTTAAGCACGCGAAGTGAATCGATGGAAGTGGAATTGTGGCATCAACTGGCGACGGGCACGGTGGTCGTGCTCGTGTTTGTCGCGTTCCTCCGCGAATGGTTCCCGCCGGACCAGACGGCGATGGGTGCCTTCGTGCTCCTGATCCTTCTCGGCGTGATCGCGCCGGACCGGTCCCTGATGGTGTTCGGCAGCCAGGCTCCGATCACGGTGGCGGCGATGTTCATCATGAGCGCCGTCCTGGAGCGTACCGGTTTGATCGAGGCCCTGGCGGGTGCGTTCGAGAAACTGGCGGGAGGCGGACCCCTGCGGGTGTTGGTCGTGCTGGTGCTGCTGGTGGCGATCCTGTCCGCTTTCGTGAACAACACCCCGGTGGTGGTGGTGTTCCTGCCGATCGTGCTGCGGCACTGCCGGAAGTTCGGACTGCCGGCGTCGCGCTTCCTGATTCCCCTCAGCTATGCGGCCATCGTGGGCGGAACCTGCACGGTCATCGGAACCTCGACCAACCTGATCGCGGCGGGGATCGCGGCCGATGCGGGGCTGGAGCCGTTCAGCATGTTCGAGATCAGCAAGCTCGGTGTGCTGTTCGTAATCGCGGCCCTCGCCTACCTGGCCCTGGGCGGGCAGCGACTGATTCCCCTGCGCGACACGCTCTCGACCCTTTTCGACAGCGAGGCGAGCCGGGAATTTCTCACCCAGGCCTGGCTCACGAAGGACTCGCCGCTGGTGGGAAGGCCGTTTCCCGAAACCCCGCTGGCGAAGCGTCGCGAACTCCGCGTGATCGAGGTGGTGCGCGACGGGAGGCCGGTGCCGATTCCCTTGAACCGGTTGGTGTTCGAGGCCGACGACCAGGTTCTCTTCAAGACGCGGGCTTCCGGCGTGATGGAATTGAACGAGACCGAGGGCCTGAACCTGTTGAAGGAGGGGGATCTCGGGTTCGACCGGGTGAGGACCGAGTCGGCGGTGCTGATGGAAGGCATCGTGGGGCCGGAGTCCCGCATGGTCGGGCACAGCCTCAGCGAATTGAATTTCCGCCAGCGATTCGGCGTGCTGATTCTCGCGGTGCATCGGCGAGGCGTGAACCTGCGCGACCGTTTCGAGAATGTGAAGCTGGCCTTCGGCGATTCGCTTCTGATCGAAGGGCCGACGGACCGGATGAACGACCTGTTTTCCCAGAAGGATTTCGTCAATCTCAGCCAACCCAAGGAGCGGCCGCTGCGGCGAACCAAGGCACCGATCGCGATCGCGGCCCTCCTGTTCTTCATGATCGGCGGCGCGATCTTTCCCGCCTACATTCCCGTGCTTGCGATCGGGGCGGTCCTGCTGACCCTGATGACGCGTTGCATCGATGCCTCCGAGGCCTACGAAGCGGTGGAATGGAAGGTCATCTTCATGATCTTCGGGATGCTCGGGCTGGGACTGGCGCTGGAGGACACCGGGCTGGCGCGTGCGATGGCGCGGCAGGCGGTGGTGTGGTTCGGCGATTTCAGTCCGCACGTGATGCTCGCGGTGATCTACCTGATGGCGGTGGTGCTCACCGAGATGGTCAGCAACAACGCCGTCGCCGCGCTCCTGACCCCGATCGCCATCGGGGTGGCGGGGCAACTCGGAGTCGATCCTCGCCCCTTCGTGGTCGGCGTGATGTTCGCGTCGAGCGCGAGCTTCGTGACGCCGATAGGCTACCAGACCAACACCTACGTTTTCGGTGCCGGCGGCTACCGCTTTTCCGACTTCACCCGGGTGGGGTTTCCGCTCGCGATTGTCCTCGGGATACTCGGCTGGCTCCTCATTCCGCGGATGTGGCCTTTTTGATCCGGAGGTGGCTGATTTTGAAGAGCTACCTTTTCCCTTGCGGTATGTGACGAAATGCTCTAAATAGTGCCGCCTTTTTCGCGGTCTCGGTGACCGGAAAAAACGCGAGCCCGGACATCCCCGGGTAACATTGATGACCCACGAACCTCTCCGGTTCGCCAAAGGAAGCCTGAACCATGGCCAAGAAAGCAGCCAAGAAGAAAGCCCCCGCCAAGAAGAAAGCAGCGCCGAAGAAAAAGGTCGCTGTGAAGAAGAAAGCCGTCAAGAAGGCCGCGCCCAAGAAAAAGGCCGCGCCCAAGAAAAAGGCGGTGAAAAAGTCAGCGCCGAAGAAAAAGGCGGTGAAAAAGAAAGCCGCACCGAAGAAGAAAGCGGTGAAGAAGTCGGCGCCGAAGAAAAAGGCCGCGCCGAAAAAGAAGGCCGCGCCCAAGAAAAAGGCCGCGCCGAAAAAGAAAGCCGTGAAGAAGGTCGCCAAGAAGGCCACCAAGAAAGCGGCGCCCAAGAAAAAGGTCGCCAAGAAGGCGGCAAAAAAAAAAGCTTAAGTAACGCTCCCGCGCAGGAGAAAAAATCTGCAAAGGCCAAGGCGGTTGCCGCCGGCAAACCGGTGGCAAACGCCAAGGCCAGCGCGGTCAAGGCTCCGAAGAACGGCAAAGCCAAGCCCCTGAAGGGTTTTCTGAAGAGCCAGAAGCAGCGTCTGCTCGATCTCCGCGACACGCTGCTGGATCAGATGAGCGGGGTCGCCCGCGATACCCTCCGGTCTCGTGCCGAAGGAAACGAGGCCTCGGCATTCGGCATGCACCAGGCCGATGCCGGCAGCGATGCCTACGATCGCGAGTTCGCGCTGAACCTGCTCTCGCAGGAGCAGGACGCGCTCTACGAGATCGAGGAGGCCCTCAAGCGGCTCGACAGCGGCACCTACGGAGTCTGTGAAATGTCCGGGGAAAAGATTCCCCAGGCGCGTCTCGAGGCTCTGCCCTTCGCCCGATTTACGGTCGAATGCCAAGAACGACTTGAACAACAGGACATGTCGGGGCACTATCGATCCCCGGTCACTTCCCTGTTCGGTCTGAACGATACCGATGGACCGTCCTCCGATTCGGACGACGACAATTGATTGACCGGGGGCTCGAGTCGGGGCACATTCGCCGCCCTCTTCTCTTCCCCAATCCCACCCTCCCAATCCCAACCGTTTTCACGATCATGCCACGTGACGTCATCATTCTGGAATGCACCGAAGCCAAGGCTGAGGGCAAGCAGGCTTCGATCTACGTGACGACCCGCAACAAGAAGAGTCTCCGGACTCCGGGTCGTCTCGAGAAGGTCAAGTTCAACCCCTTCCTCAAGCGCCGCACCCTGCATCGCGAAAAGCGCTGAGCCAAGGGAACGGGCATCATTCATCCTCAACTACGTCGAACCTACCATGGGTCCCAAAACGAAAGAAAGAGCCGCCAACCTGCGCCGGGCGAACCGACGCATGCCGCGTCGCCGCATGGACATTCCGGCCGAAAAGGTCAACTACCTCAATCCGGAATTCCTGGCCAAGTTCACGACCGAGACTGGCAAGATCTACCCGCGTCGTGTGACGGGGGTGTCCGCCAAGGTCCACCGCCGCATCACCCGCGAGATCAAGCGGGCGAGGGCGTTGAACCTGCTGCCGTGATCGATTTCGGAAGAGCCCATGGAGGCTCTTCTCTCGAATTACCGGGGTCATCAAGCGCCTTCCCGAATCTCGGGGAGGCGTCCCGAAACCAAAAGAGACGCGCCGGCTGGCTGCCTGGCGCGTTTTTTTATGGGCTCGGATCGCGGCGACTGAATCCGGACCCGGTTCCGTGGTAGATTGACCGGGCGTAATTCGCCTCCCATCCCGCATGAACGGTCCCGCCACCAGCCTGACGATCTCGGGTTATTCCACGGCCCTCTTTTCGACCTGGTGGTTCGTGGA
>JAUIGT010000241.1 GCA_030432615.1 Verrucomicrobiia bacterium | reverse complement strand
TCCTTTCGCTCTTCTTCCTCTTCGGCTTGCGCGGAAAATCACGCCGCCAGTTCTTCCCCTGCGGCACGAGCAGCCCCAGCAACAGCGCGATGGCCAGGACGACGAAAAACCAGGGATCGCTCTGCCGCTGCCAGAGAATACCGAGAAACACCAGCGCGAGCCCCGTCGTCACCCATCGCGCCCGGCTTTCCTCCCGGCAACGAACCAGGGCGTAACCGATCGCACAAAGCCCCGCCAGTCCCGGCAGGAGTCCCGTCCAGGCCCAACCAACGCTCCACGCCGGCACCGAGTCGAGTTCCAACGCGATCGCTTCCCCGGCGGAAAGGATCGGGAGACTCAGGCGCAGCGGCGATACCGGGTCATCCACCGCCCCCACCACCGCGGCCGCGAACAGCGCCATCACCACCGCCCCCGCCAAGGCGAGCAGGGCGATCACCCTGGGCGCCCTCCGCTCCCGGCGTCCCAGCAGGATCCCGATCGCCGCCAGCACGGCGACCGATGCCAGCCATCCCAACCCGTGCCGCGCCAAGCGCGAAAAACCAGTCGCCGCCCGCACCGGTTCCGGCGGCTCGACGTTTCCGCCGGAGGGAACCAGGACCCGCTCCTCGTCCCCGCTGATGCGCCATTCCGTCTTCAGGACCGGTGCCTCGACCACCGGCAACTCGAGCCGGGGACCGCGGCCATCGACCGCCGCGCGCCCGAGGCGAAGCCGCACCTCCACCGGGGTGTTGGGATCGACCGCGCCCGGCAACGGAATCAGGGTCGCGTTCTCCGACTGGCGAGCGTTCACCGAGCGCCCCGCCACCGTCACCGCCCAGAGACGCACCGATTCCGGCAACTTGAGCGCGAGTGCCGAACGGCCCCGGGATTTCACGTAGTAGACCAGGTCGGTGACCGCCTCGCCGACGGCGGAAACCTCGGTGGTGATGTCGGCGAACTCGACGACCTGGTCCACGGTCGTTCCCGGCTGGTACCAACCCACGTCGAACGCCAGCGCAAACGGACGCTCGGTGTACTGCCAGACGCCGAGCGAGGGCGCGCCACTGAGCAGGCGAAACTCGGCCGGCAGTTCCAGCGGGTCGAGCGCCAGCAGTCCCTCGGATACCGTGGTTGGCTCCATCCGGACCTGCTTCGGACTGACCAGTTCGACATAGCCTCGCTCCGACTGCACCCCGAGCGGTTCCACCTGCCCGGCGGTCAATTCTCCCCCGCCGTTCCCGATCGGTTCCTCAAAAGTCACCAGGAGGGTGTAGGGACCGATCACTGGCTGGTGCAGCGAGACCCGGAGCGTTTCGCCGTCCCGACGCCAGGTCCGCACGTCCTGGCCGTCCACGGTCACGTTCTCCAGCGTTTCCGGCACCGTCAGCTCCCATTCGGAAACCGGGGCTCCGGTAACGAAGTAGTTCACCACCACGCTGGCGTAGGCGGTGCCCTCGACCAGGGAGTAGAGGTGGAAGAGGTCCGCCTGGACGCTTTTCTCCAGGGGCTCGATCGTCATCGTCGCCGACCATTCCGGTTCACGAATGCGGAACGCCTGCTGGAGCCGCGGCACCGGTTTCGGGAAATAGGAGAGCGGTTTCTCGACGAGCAGGTCGGTGGCGCCGACCCCGATCCGGAACCCGGGCGCCCCGACCACCCCGATGTCACCCCGTACCGACTTGGCCTCGGGAAACTCCAGCCGCGGCAGGCTCCAATCACCGGCCACCGCCGCCTCGTTCTTCTCCAGTACCAGTTGGATCAATTGCCGTCCCGCGACTTCCTGGGAAAAGATGACGTTCAGGTTCCTCCGGCCATCGATGCTCTCGGTCGCAGTGATGGAATCCGCCACGGCCGATCCGACGACCGACACGACCGAGTAGTCTTCCGGGATCTGGATCGGCCATTCGCGAATCGCGGCTTCGCGAATGTCGAGTTCGATGTCGGCGGCGATGACGCGATCGGTTTCCGTGACCTCGTAGCGAACCACCTGGGAGACCGAGACCTCGGGCTGCACCCGGTCGGCGGCCACTTCCAGTTCATACTCGGCCGAGGGAAACCGGTAGGCGAACACCTGGCGCGCCTCCACGGCTTCACCCGGATACTGGTCGGGCGCCAGTTGGGTCAGGCCATCGGTGCCGGCCGGTTCCAAGCGCACCGAACCCAGGTTCGAGAGTCTCAGGTAGCCCGAATGACGCACCGCCCCCTCTGGAGTCAGGCGCAGGGCCTCGACCCGAACGGGAAACGCATCCAGCGGCGTCTGCGTTCTTACCCGGAGGGTCACCGAAGCTGTCACCGGCCGGCTCAGGGCCACTTCCAGCCGACGCTTTTCCCCCTGATCGGCGGCGGCCCTGATCTGCCAGCCGGTGACATCCGTTCCCTCCACCGCGAGGATCTCGCCCTCGCCATCGATCGCCAGGACCAGCGAATCGAGCCGTCCCTGGAGCACCCGGAAATCGACCTGGTGATCCTGGCGCATCAGTCCCGCCCCGACCCGCGTCTCCACATGGCCGGTGGTGGTGAAAAACAGTTTCCCCTCCCCGGCTCGGCGGTCCGGTTTCCAGGCGACCTGGGCCTTTCCGCTGGCGGGCAGGAATCCGACCCACTCCTTCGCGCGCCGGGAGGGTGTCACGGTGTTTGCTTCCCGGGAAAACTCCAGACTCTCGCCGAGTCCGCGCAGGGTCATCGGGACCACCGCTCCCCCGGCCACGGTGAAATCCAGTTCCCTCCAGGCGTCTCCCGAAACCGACGCCACGAACTCGACCTTCACCGGGAAGGTCCCGGCGTTCGGGAAAACGAGGCGAAACCCGGGCGGCTTTCCTTTCTCGGTCCGGGCCAGCTCGACCCGGTAATCCCGGCTCGCCGGCACCCGGCTGATCGCGGCCCGCCCTTCGAGAATCGAAATCGATGCGCCCGCCTCGTTCACGGTCGCGACTCCTTCCCACTGAAACTCGGCCGTGTTCGCGTTTTCGTCGATGTCTCCGGCCAGGGAAACGCTCGAGAGTTCCACCGGTTCCGGGGTGGCGATGGCGCGGTCGATGGCGAACCGCAGCTCGCCCCCGGTCGTTGTCTGGAAGCGCGCCCCGTTCTTGTCGGAGGCTTTCACCGGGAGAAATCCGTTCGCCTTGACGACCCGGAGCGCGAGGGAGTCGTCGTGCCGCAGTTCCACGACTTCATCGAAACCGGCCGAGACCTGATCCACCGATGCAAAATGCGCCAGCGCGAGTTCGGCGGGCAACGACTCGATGGGATCGGACCGCAGTTGAACCGCGAAGGTATGCGCCTTTCCCTCCTTCACCGAAACGTCGAGGAAGCGTCGTTCTTCTCCCTCGCGCCGGACCGACCACGCGGTGACCGACTCGCCCTTCACCGAGACCACCTGGTCCGCTCCACGCAGTTCGAAGCGCAGCGTCTCCGCCTTCCCCTGCCGCACCTGGATGGTGAACTTCGCCTCCGTGGTCACTCTCTTCGCCATCACCGAGGCCAGGCTCTCCACCCGGGTCACGAAGAACAGGGCCGGCTCCGGAAATTCCCCGCGCGCCTCGACGACGATTCGTCCCATCCCGTTGTCCCCGATCGAGGCATCGACGCTGGCCTTCGTTTCGGGCGTCGCATCCGCCTTTGCCGGCACCGGGGCCGACTGGGGCCGCCGCGGTTTCGGTTCGGGTTGCGGCTCTTTCGGCGCGGCCGGAGATTCCGCCTGGTCTCCCGGATTCGAATCGGCCGCCGGCGCCGGCTGCGCTTCCTGTCCGGACAGATCGAGGACCAACGAGCAGCCCAGGATCAACCAGGCGGCGGCCATCGCCGATCGGGGGCGAAGAGTGGAGAAGGCAAAAGAATCAGCGTTCATCAGCGTCTGTCAGCGGTTCAGAAAAATTCGTTCATTGGCGCCCGCCCTCCAGCGAACGGGCCTGTTCGATCATTTCGCGGAGTTGTCGGACCCGCTCCGATCGCTGGTCGCGTTCCGGCAGCGAGGCCGCCAGGCGGGCCAATTCTCCAAGATCGACCATGTCGCCCAGCGGACCGCCCTTCAGCTTCGCGGCGAACTGCGCCGCCACCGTCGCCAGCCGCATCGAGTCGGCGGCCTGATCGGGCGCGGGAGCACTCGGAAGGTAGGGAATGGGCCAACGTTTCTCGACCATCTCGCCAGTGTCGAGATCGCGGAAGCGCACTGATACGGACCCGAGATTGCCCTCGCCCTCGGGCATCGGTTCCACCTGGTAGACCGCCACCCCGGCTTCGGCCGCGGCCATCTCGGCGGCATCGACGGCGTCGTTGCGGAAGTCCTCCTTCTCGAGCCGGTGCTTCTCGAAGCCGAGCAACTTGTAGCGGCCGACCCGGTCGGGATTGAACTCGACCTGCACCTTGACGTTCTTGGCCGCGGGCCGAAGGGCTCCGGAGATCTGCTTGGCGAAGCCGTCCTCGGCATCCTCGGGCCGGTCGAGAAAGTAGTAGCGGCCGTCGCCCTTGCGGGTCAGCGCTTCGAGAATTTCGTCGTTGAGCCCGTCGGCCCCGATCCCGGCCGCGTCGAAAGCGATCCCGCTCTCGCGCATCGACTCGATCATCCGCGAGAGATTCTCCGGCTCCGCGTCGCCCAGGTTGGCGGCGCCATCGGTGAGGAGCACGATGCGATTCTGGGCGCCGTCGAGCTGATGCTCCTTCGCCTTTTCAAAAGCGACTTGCAACGCGGCTTCCAGGTTGGTGCCACCCTCGGCTGGCAAAGTCGCAACCGTCTCCACCAGTTTGCCGGCTTCCTCCCCGCTCACCGCGTCGGCCACCAGCCGCGGCTGGCGAGCGAAACTGATGAGGCTCACCTGGTCGCTCGGCTGCAGCTGCGACGCCAGCGTCGCGAAAGCCCGCTTCACCGTCTCCTGCCGATCGGCGCGTTCCATCGAACCTGAATTATCCAACAGGAAGGTCAGCCGCAGAGGCGTGCTCGCCGACCGCCCCGCCTCCGCCGTCCGCATAGAGACCTGCAACAGGTTGCGCTGCTGGAAGAAGGGGTGCGCCGCCTGCTCCACCCGGCAGGCCACCTTGTCCGACTGCCCCGGCATGGGATCGCCGTAGTCGAAGGCGTTGACGAATTCCTCGATCCGGATCCGCTCCCGGTCCGGCCACTCGCCCTTCGCCAGTGCCGCTTGGGCGAGTTGGAAGGACACG
Source organism: Verrucomicrobiia bacterium (assembly GCA_030432615.1). Classification (GTDB taxonomy): domain Bacteria; phylum Verrucomicrobiota; class Verrucomicrobiia; order Verrucomicrobiales; family DEV007; genus JAEUHH01. The sequence continues at coordinate 3,919 of JAUIGT010000241.1, read as the reverse complement.
TCGCTGACGTGGAGGGAGAAGGTGGAAAAGGCCTCGTCGGCCGCGGCGGTTTCGTCGAGCCCGGCGGGCAGGGTGAAGCGGAGTTTCTTCCCGGCACTCTCGGCTGCAATCGGGCGTCCGTAGTTCACGAATCCCTCGAACTCGGTCACCTCCGGAGTCCCATTCAGGTCGATGCTGAAATGATCGGTTTGACTGCCCGTGGCACGGATCGCTCCGCTGTTGTCGATCGCCAGCGCGTAGACATTTCCGTGCGCCTTCAGCTCGTCCACCGGCGCCTCGATTTCACCACCGATCACAGTCTGGCCCTGATTCCTGCCTCCCGACTGAAGCACGATCGCCCCCCCCGCGTTGACCTGAATGTCTGCGCCCTCGATGACTGTGTTTCCGAAACGACTTCCCACTTGCACGGTCCGGGAGTCCACTGGCTCCGTCGTTTCGCCCTCCGGTTCCGATTCAGGGGTTGTCCCATCGCTCGCCGGGTCGAACAAGACCACACCGGAACCGTTCTCCGACTTACTGACCCTTCCCCGCATTGACTGTGTCCCAAGGCCCGAGATTTCAACCATTCCTCCACTGCCGAATACGCGACCAAAGCCGGCGCCCCCATGTCCCACGCCAGCGAAGCGCCGATCGCGCAGATCGGACGCGGGCTCCGTTCCTTCTTCGCCTTCGGCGGGTTTCGCCCCCATCGCTCCACCGCCCACCACCTGCGGCGTCAACGCGAGGATATCCTGCATCGCGTCGCCAACCTCTTCCGCCCACCCAGCAATGAGGTCCACACTCCCTTCGCCGGAAGTCCGCAGTTGATCGCCGACAACGATATTGCCTCCCGCATAAGCACCGAAGGACGCCTGGCCCTCGGACCATTGAATCGCATCCGATTTCTTTTCTCCCGGGCCCGCCTGCCCCGGATAGGTCTGCCATTCATGCTGGGCTTCGTTGTCTCTCGCCAGATCACGATCGACATCGCCGCCGGCCATCGGAACTCCCCACGCCGCGCCTCCGGCGTGAACGTTCGGGTTCAGCTTCGGTGTTTTGTCGTTGGGTAATGTCTCGGGACCATTCGCGGCTTCTTCCAAGCCTCGGCGCGCCGACGTGCGATAGGGATCGGCATCGAGCCGGTTGAACTGCTCCACGCTGAGGCCATCCTTCGCACCGCCTTCCGCTGGCGAATAGTTTCGCGGCTCGACACCGTCTTGATCCCGGAGACCCTTCCCGCCGACCTCCCCGACGATGGATTCTTCCACCGCCTCCAAGGTTCCGGCAGTCGTATAGCCGAAGTAGGACAATTGGTTTGCGACACCATTCAGCCCGGGACGTCGCATCGAATCCGATTCGCTTCCCGATGTCTCGCTGAGCCGCTGATTGGCTTCGAAATCGTTTGCAAACGCTACGCCCAATACAGGAGCCTTTTCGAACTCGGGGACTTTGTTCTTCACCTCCAATTCCGACTTCAACGAAGGACCGGGCTCGTTTCGGACCAGGGATTCTTGACGAGAGAGACTCGAACCCGGCTCAATCGTTTCACCGATCGCCGCTTCCCCAGCCACACCGGCATCGACGAAAATGGCCCCGCCGCCCCCTCCTCCAGAATCGGCTCGAAAGAATTGGGCAGAGGTCCCGCCGTGTCCGTTCTGGGCATAGTCGGCATGGCGGTCACCCGACGGTGCTGCCCCCTCCCGCGTGATCACTTCTTCGCCTTCGATCATCGCACCGCCATTTCCGGATTGGAAGGTAACCTGGTCGGAACGCCCGTTCGCGAGTCGCCCCTCATCCGGGGTGGAGGAATCGTTTCCTCGAAATCCCCCTCCGACCCGAACACGACCTCCCCTTTCTCCATCGGGTTCGAGGACGTGATCGCCGTTGCTTTTCACGACGATCTCACCAGAGACATTACCAGCACTGCTCCTCCCCCCATGGCCCACTAGGGCGAAACTCTCTCTCTTCGCCAAGTCCACGGGTTTGCTCTCCGCGGTCGGCGCCTGGGGATTCCGGATCGCCATCTTTGCTTCGCCAACCTGCTCCAGCAGAATCTCGCCACCCGCCCCCAGCGCCACTGTGCCATTCAGGGATCCAACGGAAGCTTGAGCGGTCGGCTCTCCCATCAGGACGGTGCCACCTTCCGCACCGCTGGCGTTGATCATCGCCCCGTCGGTGACAGCGATCGAATTCTCGAACACGGTTGCAGCGAACAAATCATCGCCGTTGCGGTCGATACCCAGGGCATTCGCATTTCTCTCCGTCGGTTCCACCGGACTCGGACCCGTCACGGTAGTCGCGAGGGGCTTCACCCTGGAAGATCGAGCCGCGGCAACCTGGGGTTCATCCTCGGAATCGATCAAGGCGAGTTGGGCTGCTGCCTTCATCTCACGTCCGACCCGCTCGGATCTCGCCTTCCCATCGGCACTCGACAGAAAGGTGGTCGTCTCTCCCGCGTCGATCGAGAAGTCGCCGTATCCGATGGTATTCTTCCCCTCGGCTTCCCCTCCTGGCCGTCCATAACTCGAGGAGGCTACATGTTCGTTCTCAGCCAGCTGGAAAAACCCAAAAAGGGCAAGTCCGGTCGCCACCATCAGGCTCGCGGCAATCTTTAGAAAGGGTGCCACCCAATTTCGTTTCGGCGCTTCGCCAGCTCTAGCCGCATGAGGCTGCGTGTTTTCAATGGGAGCCTCCCCTGAAGTTGATCCTCCAATCCTCTCCAGCAGCATCGCCCGCCGCTCTCCCGAGAGTTTCCATTCTTCATCATTCTCGGTCGCTTTTCCCTTTCCCACCTCGGACAAAAGCGAATGCATCGCCTCCAGTCGTTTCCGGTAGGCGCCCAATTCGGGACGTACCTCGATCTCGCGTTCCAATTCCTCGCATTCGAAGTCGGACGCCTCGCCCAGCACGAGGGCGGTGAGCCGGGCCTCGAGTTCGGGCTCGATCCAGGTGTGGAGAGGCTCCTGCGGTGGTTCGTTGTCGGTTCCGTCGTTCATGTCAGGACACGCCGTCGATTCCAAGGTGACGCAGCTTGTCGGCCAGCTGCTTGAGGATGTGGTGCAGTCGATAGCCCACGTTCCCGATGCTCATTCCGGTCTGGTCGCTGATCTCGCGATACCGGAGATTTTCGAAATACTTCAACTGAATCAGCCGCCGGTCGGCCTCCTCCAGTTCCGCCAGGAGAAGCCGGAGAAATCCCGCCGCCTCCATTCGCTGAAGGAGGGACTCGGGAGTGTCCTCCCCGCCCGACTCCGATTCGCCCCCGTCTTCGCTGAGGATCTCCCGCCGATGATCGCGGTGATGGTTGTAGGATCGATTGCGGACGCTCCGGTAGAGCCAGGCCTGCGGATTCTCGACCTTGTCCCAGTTGGCGTGGAGTTGGAGAAACACTTCCTGGACCACCTCCTCGGCGATCGCCCTCCGACCCACGAGCGAAAACGCGTAGCGCAGCAGCGGGCTTTCCTCCGCCTCGAACAGGGCCCGCAAGGTCGGCTTGGCCGCCGCCTTCGCGCCGTCAGATGGGCTCGACGAAGGCATTACGCGGACCGGCGAAAACTCGCTGGGTTGTGGCGAAGTGGGGTTCACGGCAGGAAGGACATCTCATCTCCTTACCTATCCAGACCCGCGAAGGGGAGTTTTCTTGGAGTTATTTTTGTAAAAAGGATGTCAGGGCCTGAATCTCTGGAGGGTGGGCCTCCGTGTCCGCCCAAGCTGATGGGTTTCACTTCTTGGTGAAAACGTCCCCGGGAAGAAGGACACAATCCCCCCCCGGAGAACAGGGCGGGAACAGAGATCCGTCCTCCAAGGATCAGGCCAGCACCTCCTCCACGACGCGCCCGTGCACGTCGGTCAGGCGGAAATCGCGTCCCTGGAAACGGTAGGTCAGCTTCTCGTGATCGAAGCCGAGCAGGTGCAGCAAGGTGGCATGAAGGTCATGAAC
>JAUIGT010000240.1 GCA_030432615.1 Verrucomicrobiia bacterium | reverse complement strand
TAGCCGGTCGGCCAACTCCGGTTCGCCCGGCTGGCATTCCACGCTTCCGCTCACCACCAGCAGGTCGGGGTCCCCGTCGCCATCGGCCTCGAAGAGGAGCGCGCCGAGGTCCTCGTGACCGGTCATGCCGGCGAAAGGCTCCCGCATGCGCAGGGCGAAGACGGGCTCGCCCCGGTCATCCACACCCCGGCCCAGGAGCAGTCGCCCGGGCTGCCCCTTGGGGCCTCCCAGGTAGAGATCGAATTTCCCGTCGCCGTCCACATCGCCCCACGCCTGGCCCGGCCCCAACTGCGAGTGCTGGTGCGGCAGCAGCGGCTGACGATAGAAATCATCGAAGGGATCCTCGGGAATGGTGAGTTGCGAGAGCACTCCCGAACGCTGAAACAGCGGCGATACCTCCGGAGGCGTCGGCGATTTCGGCGTCGCCTCCTCCGGTTCGGTGATCTCCAGCCACCGGTTCGCCGGCAAGTCTCGCAGTTCCTGCCGAATGCCGCTCGGCCACTCGATCGTGAGTTTCGCCACCTTTTCCCGGTCGCCCAGCCCGAAGTGGATCACGGGATCGTCCGACTCCAGGTAGCCGTTGTTCACCAGCAGAGTCCGCGTCTGGGCCCGACCGTCCGGGGTCTCCAGGCGGACCCGGGCGCCGATTCCGAAACGGTTGCCGCGGGTGCCGCGCAGGCTGAGCATCAGCGACCGCGCGCCCCGCTCGTCGGCGGTGCGATTGCGATAGAGCCCGGGCGTTTCCTCCACCCGGCTGGTGACCAGGTCGAGGTCGCCGTCGCGATCCAGGTCCACCAACGCCGCGCCGTAGGTCATCGTTTCCCGCTGGCCCAGGCCCCAGTCATCGACCGCCTTCTCGAAGTGCCAGTCGCCGGCATTGCGATAGGCGAGGTCGCGCTCCCGCAGTTCCGGCGCGTCCTCGAAGAATTCCCAGTCCTCCCTGCCCACCCGCTCGGCCGGCGTCGCCTGCTTCAGGTCCGAATTGTTGAAGTCGCGAGTATGACCGGTGGTGAAGTAGAGATCGACGCGACCGTCATTGTCGAGATCGCCGCTTTTTACCGTCCACGTCCAATCGGTCTGGGCGATTCCCGCCTGCCGAGCCGCTTCAAAAAACAGGCCGGTGCCGGTGTTGACGAAGAAGGTGTTCACCATGTTCTGCCGCGGCAGTCCCGCCGCATACATGGAATCGAAGGACGCGCCCATCTCTCCCATGGTGACCTTCTGCCGGTAGTGCGTGGTCGGCGCCATGTCGGCGACCACCAAGTCGGTGCGCCCGTCACCATTGAAGTCCTCCGCCGCCGCTCCCATGGAAAACCAGGTGGAGTGCTGGAAAAGGTCGGCCGCCATCTCCACGAAGGTCCCGTCGCCCCGGTTGCGATAGCACTCGTCGGTGGCGGCGAAGTCGTTGGCCACGTAGAGATCCAACCGGCCGTCGCCGTCGAAGTCCCACCAGACCACTCCGTTGGTGTGGGTCGGGTCCGCCTTCAGTCCGGCGGGCCCGGAAACATCGACGAAGACCCCGTTGTCATTGCGCAACAGCCGATTCGGCCGCCCGCATTCGTCGTAGCGCGGCTCTCCGGTGACGTGATCGATGGAACTGAACCGGAAGAACCGATCGTAGGGCGGCACCACCTCCCAACTCGTGGCCGTCTTCCGCATCGGCACCCCCTCCTTCGGGCGTCCGCCGCGCCGATAGTAGGCGTTCATCGCGAGAAAGACATCGAGGTCGCCGTCCCCGTCGTAGTCGGCAAAGGCCGGCATCAGGGAGGCATCGACCACGTCCAGTCCGTAGAGAGCCGCCGACTCGCGGAAACGGAAAACGCCGGGTTCGGAATCGTTCAACCAGAGAAGGTTCGGCGCGTCGTAGCGGCAGACGTAGAGATCGAGATCGCCGTCGTTGTCGATATCCACCATCGCCGCGCTCGTGCTCCACGAGGCTGCATCGGCCATGCCCGGCGGCATTTCCACCGCTTCGAATCGGAGCGAGTCGCCCGCCCCGGCATTCCGATAGAGCCGATTCGGCACCGGGCCGTTGGCAAAGAAAAGGTCCGGCCAGCCATCGCCGTCGAGGTCCCCGGCGGCCACCGTGCCGCAGGCCATCGCGGAGTAGTAGAGCCGCTTGTCCGGATGGTTCGTGTCGATGGGCACGACGAAATCCAGCCCGCTCGCGTCCGCCGAAATCCGCTCGAACCTCGGCAGGCGGGACTCTTTTTCGACCGCCTCCGGCATCGCGAAGCGGCGCAGTTCGCGGACGCCGGGTGCGGACATCTCGCTCCCTCCGGCCGGGGGAACAAAGCCTCCGGCCAGCGCGATCGAAAGGGAGAGCATCCAGACAGGGGGAAAGCGATTCATCGCTTCTTTCTACGAAATGGCGGCGCTTCGTTCAACCCGTGGTTGCGCCGGTGACATCCCGGCGGAGGGACGAAAAAAATCGCCCTTTCCGGAAACAAGAACCCCGGTCCCCGCCGCTTCTTCAACTGAAACCTCGTATTCCCCATTTCACCGACCCGCGATTTCTCGCTCCTTTTTCCTCCACCTCCTTCCCGCCATGCACGCTCCCGATTCCCAGGAACCCGAACGGTTCGATGATCTGGAGAGCCGACTGCGGCGCCTGAGTCCGGCACCGCCCTCGGCCTCGCTGGAACGCCGACTCGGACGGGAACTCGACGCCCTCTCCGAGAACCGGCGCCAGGACAACCTCGTGTGGATGCGGTTCGCCCCGCTAGCCGCCGCCGCCTGCCTCGTGCTCGCCGGAGCGTGGCTGCTGCAACGGCAGCTCGTGCTTCAGGGAGCCGCCCGGGACGGAGACACCGTGGCGGAAACCGCACCGACCGCCGCGCCCGCGGCATCGAAGAACGCCGCCCCCGTCGCCGCGGAACCGCGCCGCTTCGTCTCGCCTCCGCCCCTGGAAGCCTCCGGCATTCCCGCCGACCGACTGGTGCCGGTTTCCTCGCAGCAGATCCTTCGCGAAGCCTCCCCCGGAGGTGTCATCGAATTGCCCGATCAGGCGCCGGCCCGCGAGCTGCGGCTCGAGTACGACGATGCCTGGCATTGGCACGATCCCGAGACCGGCACCAACGTCCGCGTCTTTCGCCCCCGCGAGGAGGTCCTGCTCGTTCCGGTGGAAACGGACTGATTGATTTCTCCCGCCTTCCCCTTCCCCCTCTCCGAAACACCCCAATCCAACCCCGTTGCCTCTGTCATGAAACCCTCTCTGGTCCTCACGAAAAGCCGGACCGTTTCCGTCCTCGCCGCGGCGCTGGCCATTTCCTTGCCCGCCTTCGCCTCGGACGACAAGAAGCCCCGACCACCCCGTCCCGCGCCGAACGACGAACCATCTCCCGCCAACCGCGCGGAGCCCCGCACCGAAATGCGCACCTGGCTGGGCGTGGCCACGTCGCCGGTGGCGCCGGTCCTCCGGGAACACCTCGAACTGGCGGACGGATTCGGCATCCAGGTCGAATACGTGGTCGAGGGCAGTCCCGCCGAGAAGGCCGGACTCACCGAACGCGACATCCTCACCAAGCTCGACGAGCAACTCCTGACCTCTCCCGAGCACCTCGCCGTGCTGGTTCGCTCGATGAAGAAGGGCGACCGGATCACGCTGACCCTGATTCGCAAGGGCGCCGAGCAGACGGTCGATGTCACCCTCGGCGAGAACGAGGTTCCGGTGCAGCCGGAGTGGCCGCGGCAGTACGGTTTCCAGCTCGCCCCGTCGCCGGAGAACCCCCGCCAGTGGCAGTTCCGCGGCGAATTTCCCCTGCCCGAGGGCCTCGACAACCGGGAATGGCAGGAGTCGGTCCGCGACTACCAGGATCGGCTCAAGGACTGGATGGAAAGAAGTCACCCGCAACAGCTCCGACCCCGCGATGAACGCCCGGACCGCGACGCCGGCCAGCCACCGCGCCCCCCGCGACCCGCACTCCCGCTGCCCGGCAAGGACGAGGCGAGGAACGACCGGCCTTCCCAGCCCGGAAAAGAGGACCAACCCGATGCCGTGCCCGGTGACGGCGCCGGAAAACCACCGGCCCTCTCGGTCCGCCCCGGGTTTCCCATCGAGGTCTTCAGCGGCGCCGGACTCATCCGCATCGACAACGAGCAGGGCGAGGTTTCCATCCAGGTGAAGGACGGCGAGCACAGCATCAAGATCGTCAACGCCGACGGCGAAACCGTCTACGAAGGCGCCTACGATCCCGAGAAGGGCGCCGAGGGGCTTCCCGAGGAAGCGCGCAAGCAATTGAAGAAGATGAAGCTCGATGACCTCGAGCTTCTCGGAGTTCCGCACGGTGGCTCCGGCACTCGCTCGGAAACGAAGACGGAGATCAAGATCCAGATCGGCGGTTCCGAAGAAACCTCCACCGATGAATCCGAAACGAAAGGCGGTCTCCTGTGATGTCCCTACCTCGAATCTTTCTCACCCACCTGCTCACCGCGGTTCTCGGCCTGGCTCTGCTGACCAGCTGCGACTCCTCCTCCACCACCGAGGACGCCGCTCCGTCCGAAGAGGGCGGTGATGCCTCCGCGTCTCCCGCCACCGGAGCGGAATCCGCGACCACCGTCTACCGGGTCCGCGGCCTGGTACGAAAGGTCGCCGACGACGATTCCATGGCGGTGATCGACCACGAGGAGATTCCCGGCTACATGGAGGCCATGTCCATGCCTTTCTATCCCAGGGAGCCGTCGGTTTTTGCCGATCTCGAGGCGGGACAGAACGTGGAATTCGACTACCACGTGGAAGGCGACCAGGCCTGGGTGGAGAACGTCTCCGTCCTGCCCAAGAGCGCCGTGCAGATCGCCACCGAGGAGAAGAAGGAGTAGCGAGCCTCCTCTCAGGGATTCGCCAGCTTGCTGCGCCAGAAGGCGGCCTCGTCTTCGGGCATGGTGGAGAGCAGCGGGCGGATGGTGTAGTTGCCGTGGATCCGTTCGTCGCGAAGGAACATCCAGTCGGTGATCTCTTCGCGGGCGACGGTCCATTCCTGGCCGAATTCCACGTTGGTGACCACGCCGGGCTCGTTGCCGATGACACCGCGGAATTCCCCGTCCCGGTAAGCCACGTCGGTCAGCCAGAAATGCTCGACCTCCCCGCCATCCTCGATCGCCGCCTTGACGGAGAAAGTGTTTCCCTGGCCGGCATCGAGCGCCTCGATGAAGGTGTCCACTTCCGAGCGGGCGCGATGAATGGCCGCGTCCATCTCCTCGGCATCGTAACCTCCCCGCACCAGGGTCTCCGGATCATCGCCGGAAGCGACGGCCTCATCCTTTTCGCCTCCGCCACCACAGGACGCGAGGCATAGGCAGAGACTCCACAGGCAGAAACGGGAAAAAAATCGGAGCGAATCGAACATGCGGCGCACCCTAGGGGGAAAAGTCGCGGCCGGGAAGGCGAAATCCGTCCGGATTTTGCGACACGAATCGCGGTTTCGTGCGTAAACTGGAACACCATGACTTCCAGCCATCCCTGCACGCTCCTCGTCGACAACGGATCGCACCGGGCCGAATCGACCCTGAATCTCCGCCGGGTGGCGGCCGCGCTTTCCGACCAGGTCGGCCATCGCATTCATCCGGTTTCCCTGCTCCATTCCACCAAGGTAGATCCCGCCGAACTGGACGGCGAACCGGCCCGGATCTTCGAGCCTTTCATCAAGGACCGGCGCGAGGCCGACGGCACGAATTCCTTCCTCGTGGTGCCCCTCTTCTTCGGCCACAGCGCCGCCATCTACGAGTATCTGCCGCAACGGGTAGCCGAGCTGCGGGAGGACTGGCCGGAACTGGAAGTGCGCATCGCGCCCTGCCTCGTCGATCTCGATGACCGCGCGGACACCGGCGTGGCGGAAATCCTCGCCCGCATCGTGCGCGAGAAGATCGCCGCCGAGAACCTCGACCGCCCCGCCGTCACCCTGGTCGATCACGGCACGCCCCGGATCGCCGTCAACCGGGTCCGCAACTTCCTCGCCGATCAACTGCGCGATCAACTCGGCGACGACGCCTCGGTGGTGAAGGCCTCGTCGATGGAGCGCCGCGAGGGCGACGAATACGCCTTCAACGAGCCGCTGCTGGAGAACCTCCTCGGCAGCGACGGATTCGAGCGCGACGTGGTGCTCTCGATGCTGTTCATTTCACCCGGCCGCCATGCCGGCCCCGGCGGGGATATCGCCCAGATCTGCGAAGCCGCCGAGCAGCGGCATCCCGGGTTGAAAACCCACATGAGCGACCTCTTCACCTCTCATCCCGGCGCGGTCGATCTGCTGGCTCGCCGCTACGCCGAGGGACTCCGCAGCGAGCCGGTTCGGGGAGAAGTCGCCCCGCCTGCTGCTGCCGGAAACTGAACCGCTTGGAGTGTTCGGAGCCGGCCCGGGCGGGAATCGATCGAACCTGGCGCGACTTTTCCCGGCGGGCCCGAGGGCCGAAGCCCCCGGGTGCCCGCACGCACGCGGGTCAATGCTCGCAGGTGCAGGCGTATTCCTGGTGTTCGCAGGTCGGGCAGTCGGCGAGGTTGAGATTGAACTTCTCGATCACCGGGCTGGCATCGGGGCTCACCTTCAGCTGGACCACGGTCGGAAAGTCGTTGCCCTCGGGCAGCTTGCCGTCGGAGACCAGTTGGTCCCCTTCCCGCTGGAAGGCCAGCCGCACCGGCGAACTGCGATCGCCGGCGATCACCGTCGCCGTCTGATCCGCGGGCGCGATCGGTTTCAGGTTCTCGTCCACGAAGGTCAGCTTCACCTGGCGATCTTCGGTCACGAGGAACTCGACGTGCGGCTCCACCACCATCAGCACCCGTCCCCCGTTGGGACCGGCGACATTCTTTTCGTGACTGTGCCCATGATCGTGATCGTGGTCATCTTCGCCTTCCACGTAGTCCGCGCTGTGCTCGTGGTCATGGTCGTGATCGTGATCATCCCCATGCGCGTGATCGTGATCGTGGTCGGCATGATCGTGGTCGTGATCATGTTCGCCCGATCCACCCCCGCAGCCGATGAGGCTGACGGATACGGCGGCAAGGAGGGCGGCGATCAGGTGGGTGGTTTTCAGGGATTTCATGGGTGCTGGTGCTTGGTTCAAGGTTGGAGTGGGAGAAGAAATGTCGCCTTCCCAGGGGAAGAGCAAGGGCTATCGGAGAAGAATCGGTGGCGTCAGATGGAGGCGGAGGCGTTGCGTTCGATCGACTTGAAGGCGGCCCGGCGGCAGAAAGCGTGGAATAGCGCCGGGGTCACCGCGAGGCCGAGGAGCGTGGAACTCACCAGTCCTCCGACGATGACGATGGCCACGGGATTCAAAATTTCTTTCCCGGGCTCCTCCGAGGCGAGCACCAGCGGGACCAGGGCGAGGCCGGCCGAGAGCGCCGTCATCAGGATGGGCACGAGACGTTCCTCGGTTCCGCGAATCACCATCTCCCGGGTGAATCCTTCGCCTTCGTGCTTCATCAGGTGGAGATAGTGGGACAGGAGCATGATGTTGTTGCGCGCGGCGATGCCCCCCACAGCGATGAAGCCCACCAGGGTGGCAATGCTCACGTTGTTCAGGGTCGCCTGGGTGTAGAAGATCGCGCCGATCAACGACACCGGGAGAATCGTCAGCACCAGGGCCACGAAGGTGAAGGACCGGAAGTAGGAGTGGAGGAGAAAGATGACGACCAGGAGCACGACGATCGAGGTGAGCGCGATGGTCCGGGCCGCCTCCTTCTGGGCCAGGTATTCGCCCTCGTAGCTGATGGTGTAGCCCTCCGGCAGTTCCAGTTCCTCCGCGACCCGCGCCTTCAAAACCTCCACCGCGGAAACCAGGTCGGGCACGGTCGGGTTGATGGCGACCACGAAACGGCGGCGAAGATTTTCCCGCTGGATGGTGTTGGGACCGGCGGCCATCCGCAGGTCGGCGACGGTATCGAGCGGCACCAATCGATCGGCTTTCGAATCGACGTAGAGAGTGCGCAACCGGTCGGGATCTTCCCGCCACTCGGTGGGCAGGCGAACGACCAGGTCGTAGACCCGCACTCCCTCGTAGAGTTCGGCCACGGCTTCGCCGCCCATCAGTCCGGCCATCTCCTCGGTCAGGCTGGCGGGCGTGACCGCGTAGGCCGCGGCCCTCTCGGGATCCGGCTCGATACGGAGCTGGGGCACGCTGGCCTGCTGCTCGGTCCTCGCCTCCTCCAGGCCGGGAATGTTCCGCGCGATCCCGGCCACTTCGGTGCCCAGCCGCCGCAGTTCGTCGAGGTCGGGACCAAAGATCTTGACCGCCACCTTGGCGGAAACGCCGCTCAACATGTGCCCCACCCGATCGGCCAGGGGTCCGCTCATGGCGCTGAAAGTACCGGGGATGGTCTTCATCGTCGCCCGCACGTCATCGATGATCTCGGCATGAGAACGCCCCGCGGATTCGTCGAACTCGACATCGAACTCGACCGTCGAAACCGGCACCACGTGATCCCCCCGCTCGGCCCTCCCGGCCCGGTAGCCGACGGTCTTCACCCCCGGGATCTCGAGCAGGCGCTCCACCGCGACATCGGCCATTTCCGCGGTGGTTCGCAGGGAGGTGCCCGGGTCCAGGGTCGTCGCCACCACGGCCGTCGGCTCGCGGAAGGGCGGCAGGAAATTTCTCCCCATGCTCGCGTAACTCATCCAGGCGAACCACATGAGCACGCCGGTGATGGCGATCACCAGCAGCGGTTGATTCAACGCGAAGCGCATCCAGGTGGCCCGGAACCCGCGCTTGAGCCAGCGCACCACGATGAACTCCTTGTACTCCTTGCCCGGACGTGGATTGAGGAAAAACGAGCTGAGCACCGGGATGACTGTCAGCGACACCACGAAGGAGGCGGCCATGCTCACGATGGTGGCGATGGCGATGGGAGTGAAGAGACGCCCCTCGACCCCGCTCAACGCCATCAGCGGAAGGAAGACCAGCACGATGAGCACCGTCGCGTAGAGAATCGAGGATCGCACCTCCGCGGAAGCCCGGGCGATGACCTCCAGCTTCGGGAGGGGTTTCCCGGCGGCGGCATTTTCCCGCAACCTTCGGAAGACGTTCTCGACATCGACGATGGCGTCGTCGACCACCATGCCC
>JAUIGT010000239.1 GCA_030432615.1 Verrucomicrobiia bacterium | reverse complement strand
GTGGCGAGCCACAGCCGTTCCCTCCGAGCCTTTTCCGTGTCCTCCGATCCCAGGTCCACCTCCAGCCCCTTCACATCCAGCTCCCAGGTCCTGGACTCACCGTCGTAGGCGACTCTCTTCAACCGGGCATCGGATCGATCTTCTTCAGTGGGAACCAGGCATCGCACTCCTCGATGTCGAAGCGCCATCCAGATTCTTCCCCGTCGATCCTGCTTCATGGCCTCGACGGCGGATTCGCCTTCCCAACAAAGATGAAACTGATCGCTTTCAGCATCCCAACGGAAAATTCTCCCGCCCTCGGTGCCAAACCAGAAGCTTTCCGACTCCGAACCTCCCCAAACTCCGGTGGAGCCCGCACCCCTCTCGATCACCAGCACCGGGTCCCCCTCCAGGGAAGCGACCGACTCCGCCTCCATTGATCGGCAATCAACCCGACTGAGCCCCCCTTCGTGTCCCACCCAGATAAAGGAAGAATCCGCTGGCGAGGCCAGGCAGTGAATCCTGCGGTTTCCGCTTTTCCGACCATCGTGACCGAACAGCCGCAGGTGCGAGAATTCACTCAGATCGAGATCGAAGCGCTCCAGGAACCCCTGTTCTGTTCCCAGCCAGAGAACCCCACCACGGGTTTCCTCGGTGATCGCCGTGATGGCGTTTGCCCCCAGGCTTCGTCCGTCGGTCGCGCGATGCGAGAACCGCTTCACCTGGTAACCGTCATAGCGGCACACTCCCTGATCCGTTCCGATCCAGATATACCCCTGGGAATCCTGGTACATGGACGTCACCCCACCCGCCGGCAACCCATTCGCCTGGGTCAGATGAGTGAACTGGATATTCGGCGGCAGGTGCTCATCCTCGACACCCAACGCCGGGATGCCGAGTGCCAAAAGGGAAAGGCAGGCTAGAGCACGAATTCGCATGAACCTTCTCTGACAATATTGAAGGAAGAGAATAACCGGATATGTTAATATTTTCCACCTTTTTTATAAAAATTATATTTTTGACTATTTTCATATCCTAGACTAATAGTGGAGTAATCCTCATTTCCGAGCAGGAATGTTGCCCTATCTCCAGAACTACCGCCATCAGCTGGGAGCCCTGCTTCTTGCGCTTCTCTTGATGTTGCCCACGGCAGGCTACGCCGCGGATACCTCCAGCCCTGGCACGGACACCTCATTCCTTGAGCGGGTCGTCGATGCCATTCGCGATTGGTTGTCGAGTTTTTCGAGTGGCAGCGATGATTCCGATGTCGCCGATTCTACTTCTCCAGCCGAGGAAGCCCCGACCACTGCGGGTTCGACCTTGGTGGCATCCGACACGGGAACCGCCGGCCCCGTCAATCCTGACGCGCTGGCCCAAGCCATTGCCCGAGATTCCGGTGGCCATGCGGACCAATACGACACCTACTCCGAGCGGTTGGCGATGACTCTGTCGAAACTTACCCCCAAGCAACGAGGCCGCGTGCTTGGCAACTGATTCTCATGGCGACCACCGAATTTCCCTAGACGCCGTCATTCCGCACCATGCACCGTCCCGCTCAGCGCCGCCTCCGGGCCTTCAGCCTAGTCGAGATGATGATCGTAGTCGCGATCATCGGCATCATGGCCATGATGGCCAGCCCGGTTCTGAAATCAGTCAATGAAAGCGCCAAGGATTCCACCGCGCAACGCAACGCGCAGAATCTTGCCCAGCTTTCCGCCACCCTCCACCAGATCGGCATTGCCCACGTTCTTCCTGAATCGCTGGGAGGAGTGGAAGCGACGGCCCGCCTCCTCCGGGAGGGCGTCATCGTCGATACAGGCACATGGAAGGACCAGGAATTCTCCCTGATCTTGAGTGACGACGAGATCACCAGGGCGGCGGAATACCTGGACGTCGTCTATGATACCCACGAGATCCGCCTGATCTATGCGGGTCCGATGCGAACCTGACTCGGACTTTCCAAGCACCTAGGACCGTGATTTTCCCAAGCCACATCACCCGAAAAGCCCTGCTCAAGGCCCTGCTGGCGCTTGCCCTGCTGGTGGCTCCGCCCACCCGGATTCTCGAGGCGCAGAACGCCAACGGAAACTCGAACGGCAACTCGAACGGAAACGCCAACGGCAACTCGAACGGAAACGCCAATGGCAACTCGAACGGGAACGCCAATGGCAACTCGAACGGGAACGCCAACAGCAATCGAGCGCCCTCCGCACCGCAACTGGCACAGACCATCGCCGCGGAAGCCGGCGGATCGAGCGAGCAATATGCCGAGTACGCCGAGAAACTCGCACGCACGCTCGCCCACCTTTCCCCCGCGGAACGCGCCCGCGTTTTTGGGAACTGACGCCGCCGCCGCTCCTTCCGCGGATCTTTGATCGGGTCAGCCCAGGGCTCCGCGATACAGCGACTCCATGGCCGATTGATCGAGAGGCACCGGGTTGAACTGCGCCGTCCACTGTTTCGACGCCTCCCCGGCCAGCGTGGGAATCATGTCGGCAGTCACGTTGAAGCCACCCAGGTCGGTCCTCATTCCTGACAGTCGCAGCAGGTTCTCCACCCTGTCTGCCAGTTTCGGGCCTCCGAGCTGTTCGTAGATTTCCGCCGCGTCGGCGTCCCGGGAATTGAAGCGAATGACGTGGGGCAGCATCGCCCCCACCGCCTCACCGTGGATGATACTGTAGTGGGCCGTCAACGGATTGGCGCAGGAATGGGCGGCGCCCAGCATGGAGTTCTCGATGGCGGTTCCGGCGAAAGCGGCCCCCAGTTGCATCCGCGCCCGGGCTTCGAGATTGTCGGGACAATCCAGAACCCGCTCGAGACCGCTGTCGAGCAATGCCCAGGCGATCCGCGAGTAGGCCAGGGAAATGTCGCTCCGCTTGTTGCAGACGGCCGTCTCCAGGGCGTGAGCCACCGCGTCCACTCCGGTATGGGCGGTGACCGCCCGCGGCATCGTGAGCGTCAACTCGGGATCCAGAATAGCCACGGCGGCCGAGGCTTTCTTGTCGCCGCAGGCCATCTTCATGTGAGTACTCGCATCGGCGATCAGGGCGAAGCTCTGGCACTCGCTGCCGGTCCCGGACGTGGTCGGGATGAGGATCAAGGGCAGCATGGGCTTCTCCGCCTTTCCGACACCCCAGTAATCCTGCATTCGGCCGCCGTTGCTGAGGATGAAGTTCGTTCCCTTGGCGGTGTCCATGCTCGACCCTCCGCCCAGACCGACGATGAGATCGATGTCGTGACCTGCGGCCACTTCCACGCACCGCTCCACATCCTGTGTGGTGGGGTTCTCGTGAACCTCGTCGAAAATAAAGACTTCCAGCCCCGCCGCATTCAGGAACCCGACACAGCGCTCCTCGTGGCCCGCCTTCCTCAAGCCGGGATCGGTCACCAGGAGGACCCGTTTCGCCCCGAGGGCACTCGCCTTTTCCCCCACCACGGAAAGGCGGCCGGCGCCGAAGACGACTTCTCCCCCGGGGACGTGCTCGAATCGGAGCACCGACTCCGGCACATCGATACCAGCGCAGAGACTCTCGATCGTGAGCGCGTCGCGGTCAGACACGGGGGAAGGCATGCGGGACTCTACGTCCTCAGGCGATGGCCGCAATCTGGAACGACCGGCGCGTATACAGGAACTCAAAAAGGTTGCCTTCGTGCGGCTGGTTCCACTGGATCCGGTTGGTGGGCACGTTCCCGATGTTCAGGCGGTCGATGTGGGGACAGTCGAAGAGTCGGTTGATCCAATCCACGTCCTTGGTCACCGCCGTCACCACCAGCGAGGGTCCGATCCTGTCGATCATCTCCGCCTGCGGACACTCGACCACGCTGGCGAAGGGAAAGAGAAACTCGCGGATCGCCAGCTCCTGGTCGAAGGAATTCACCCGGACGATGGTGGGTTGCAGGTAGTTCATGCCGTCGCGCTCCTGGAAACGCTCGCCCTCGCGGAACTCCGCGGTGACGTCCGTGGCGCCGCCGGCCTTGATCCCCTCCTCCACCGCCGCGTTGATCCATTCGGCAAACTTGGGATTGGCGAAACCGGACAGCTTCGCCTCCGGGTCATCCTGGGCCAGCGGCTTGATTTCGGCGACCTTTTCGGCCACGGCGCGGGCGATCTCGTCCCCGTATTTGGGAACCACGATGGTCGAGGTGCAGATACAGCTGCGGCCGGAATTGGCGGACACCGATTCCACCAGGGTGTCGATGTAGTCCCGCCAGTTCTCGATCTCGTCCTCTCCGATGAGGAACTTCGAGTAGCCGGTGCCATGGACCTCGACCCTCGGATCGTGCTCGTACTGCTTCACCGTCGAGTCGTCGCCGAAGAGCATCACCCGTCCGGCGCGGCGAATAATGGCACCGGAACCGTCGTGCTGGGTCGGATAAAGCGAGAAGGCCTCGGGAGGGCAACCCGCCTTGATGAAGGCCTGGATGACCCGCCAGGGAGTCCAGGGCTCCTCGCGTCCCGGTTTCAGCAGGACCGGCACCTTCATCGCGATGGAGGGAATCCAGAGGGCGTTCACCGCCGGCGAATTGCTCGGCAGAATCACCGCCAACTCGTTGGTGGTGGCGGAATAGCTCACCGGAGCCCCGCCCTGTTCGCCATACCCTTTGTCGATCACTTCCCAGTCGAGCCCACGCGTCAGGCCGCGAAAGATGTCCTCGATCTGGCCGAAGATCCCGCCGAGACGCTTCATGTTCATGCGGATGAGCGAATGCGGCAGGCCGCTGGTCGAGGCGAGCGAAAGCACGTAGTCCTCGGGCGACTGCATGGCGCCGTCCACCCCGATGGGAAGATCGTCATTCAGAAAAATCTCGCCCGCCTTCTTGGTGATCTCGACCAGGTCGGCCGACTTCATCGCCTTCAGCTTCGCCCGCGCCTCCCCCATCTTGAGGAGGTCGTACTTGATCATGTCCGAGCAGGCGAAACTGATCTCGGCCGCCGGCTCCTCGGAGCCCAGTCGATTGACGGTCTGAACATCGAGGGACTTGTGGACGCGTCCCTGGCGGAGGATGGGAATATGCGGTGCGCTCATGGTGTCGAAAAGCGATGCCTTCGGGCGTCGTGGAAGTTTACGAGTTACGTTCCGGAATCGGCGAAGGGATCAATAGACCCCTTCGATCACCGTCTTCGTCATGGCGCCGAAGGGACGCACATCGCCGACCCCGTCCCAGGGGTACTTGGCGTGCGGCTCGCGGCGGATGGCTTCGTCGCGCTCCAGGAAGCGCGGCATGAAGAACTCCTTCGTCAGCGTGGTCAGTTCGACACGGCCATATTCGCCGTATTCCTTCGTCACCTCGGTCTTCTCCGGATCGACGATCCGCAGCACCGCGCGCGGCTGGGGCGCGTAATAGGTGACGCTGTAATTCTTTTCGGGGAGCTCCTCGGGAATGCTCACCGCCAGGCCCATCAGCGTGTTCCCGTAGGTGGGAACGAACTGGGCGCGGTTCTCCAGCACCTCCTCCTGGAGAAAACGAACATACTCCGGAGTCATCGAGGTGCCGCCGCAGAAGCAGCCCTTGATCCCGTGATCGGGAATGGAGATCCGCTCACCGATCGAGGCCAGCAGCTTCGGCGTGGTGAAGATGCAGGAGATGTCGCGGTGCTTGATGATCTCCACCGCCTGGGCCATGACGTGGGCCTGGTAGCGCTCCACCTGGTCCAGTTCCTTGCGGCCGATGAGACGCTTCACCCAGCGGGGATCGAGATCGACGTGGTAGCAGCTGCCACCGCGGAAGTTGGCGAGATGCTCCACCGCGAGGCGCAGGCGCCGCGGACCGGTCGGGCCGACCATGATCCAGTTGCCGCCCTTGGGGAAGAACTCGTCGCTCAGCGTGTCGGAGAACTGCTCGTAGTCGTGCTTGTAGTCGTCCCAGCCGACACGCTGCTTCGGCAGGCCGGTCGTTCCCCCGGTTTCGAAAACGTTGAACGGCCGATACTTGTAGGCGTTCGGCACGAAGCGCTCGTTCTTCTCGTCGCGCAGCCACTCGTCCTGGAAATGCGGGAACTTGATGATGTCGTCGTAGCCCTTCACCTCCTCGCGCGGATCCCAGCCCGCCTCCTTCTTCCAGTCCAGCCAGAAGGGGCAACCGGTCTCCTCGGAGAAGTGCCACTGGATGATTTCACGTACTTGTTCGTCGAGTTTGGCTTTGGCTTCGTCAGCGCTCATGGTGGAAGTGGTCAAAGGATGGGGTGATGGAGTCGGGAATGCGGTCGCCGGGAGCCGCGCCGAGGGATCGAATCAATCAGGGTTGTATTGCCGACCCAACAGGGTGGAATGCGGAAATTCTTCGCACCCTGTCGCGGTCTTCGCAGCTTTTTTTCAGGCGAAGAACTTACGAATCGTAGCCTCGGATGGTTTCTTGGAAATGAGGGAAACGCCGATCAGGGATGCCGCCGACACCGCGATCATGATCGTGACCGGCATCATTCCAGCGATGAGCAGTTCTTCCTCCGCCCCCGGAGGCTTCTCGGCGATGATGTCGCGGTAGAACAACACGCACCACACGACCATGGTCGAGAGAATGCAGGCGTAGGCCCCCGCCTTGGTGACGCCCTTCCAGTAGACCGCGGCGAAGACCAGCGGGAAGAGCGCGGCGAAACCGCTGAAGCACCAGACCCCGAGATCGAAGACGTGGGCGCTGTCCTTGAGGTAGATCGAGAGCCCGTAGGTCACCGCGACCACCGCGAGGATGAATCCCCGGGCGATCCAGATCTTCTGGGTGTCGGTGAAGCGGTCCTTGCCGAACTTCTTGATGACGATGTCGTTGGTGAACATCGTGCCCAGGCACATGAACTGGGAGTCCAGCGAACTCATGATCGCCGCGAGCACGCCGGCACCGACCAAACCCGAAAGCACCGGCGAGTGCACCAGTTGTCCCACCATGCGACCCAGCACGGAGTTGGCCGTCTGTCCGGGACCGAGCGGGCCGAGGTAGGCCGCCGCCCAGATGCCGATGAGGATGCAGGGCAGCCACACGATCATGATGAAGATCGGGTGCGCCACCACGGTGAGCCGGAAGTTCTTGGCGCTCCTGGCCGTGAGCCAGTGCTGGAAGAGGTGGGGAAACATCCCCACCGACAAGGGTACGAAACAGTAGCTGAGAAATTGCAGTTTCCCGATCATCCCGTCTCGCGCCAGTCGCTGGGAGGCGAACTCGCTTTCCGCCACGGCTTGGCTGGCTTCCTTGAGCCCGCCGAGGTTCTTCGAGATCATGACGAAGGCGATCAGGCCGGTGATCATGAAGACGATGGTCTGGAAGGTGTTCGCCCAGACCGCGCCGCGCAGTCCGCCGAAGAAGACGTAGAAGAGGACGATCAGGCAGATGACGCCGCTACCGATCCAGGGCGGCACCCCACCGGTCAGCGGGTGCGGCTTCCCATTCGGAAGGTCGGGCATGGGAAAGGCATCCGGGAAGAGTCCCGCCGTGGTCGGCTGGATGAACTTGCCGGCCGCGATCACCCCGACCAGCAGGTAGGGAATCACCAGCAGCACCAGGATGGGAAAAAGCAGGAACCCGAGCCGCTGCGACTCGAACCGGTCGCGGAAGTACTCGCACTGGGTCACGTAGCCATAGCGCTTGCCGACGGCCCAGAGCTTGATCCCCACGGCGAAGAAGACGGCCGAGTGAATGAGGCCGGACCAGGAAGCCATGAGGCCGTAGACACCGATCCCGCTGGAATAGGCCTTGCCGGTCGAGCCCACCAGGGCGAAACCGGTCATGGTGGTGCCGAAGATCGACATCAGCAGCAGGAACGAGCCGACGGAACGGCTGACGACGAAGAAGTCGGCGCTGGTTCCCTTGAAGAAGCGGTTGCTGATCAGCCCCAGGCCGATCAGGAGCCCGAGATAACCAACCAGAATGAAGAAAGTGGTCATGGAAATGCGAAGGTCGAGATGCGGAGGGGAAAATCAGTCGCGGTGACGAGCGGAGGCGGCGGGAACGGGCGCCGGGACATCCTCCTGCTCGGCCCATTCCTCGGTCTTGTGCGGCCACGCGAACTTGCTGACCAGGTACCAGAAGAGGGCGGCCACCAGGGAGTAGGCCGAGTGATAGCCGAGTCCCGCCGGGAGGAACCCGAACCAGAGATCCTTGTTGCTCCAGTTCCAGGTGTCCTGGTGGAGAATGGCGAGAACGAAGAAGAGAACGATAACGACGGCCGTTTTCATGGGGGTGCCGCGCGACCCGAAAACGGGCCTGCCGAGGGTTGGGTTGCTGTTTATTGGAAAGCCACCCCGGACAACGTCCAATCAGACGCCATCCGGGATGGCCGGAAGAGAAAAAAGTTGAGGGTCGTGCCGCGCCTCGCCACCGCCTTGGGACTGCGTCCCTTCACGGCGGCGGGACCGGATCACTCCGCCCCGGTCTTGCCGTAGGCGTAGAGGTGGGTGTTGGTCATCACGTAGAGAGTGCCGTTGGCCACCACGCAGGTCGAGTAGATGGGGTTGGGATACTCGATGGTACCGAGTTCCTCGTATTCCTTGCCGGCCTTGAGGACGACCAGTTCGCCGTCCTCGTTGCCGAGAAGCACCTTGCCATCGACCACCAGGGTGGAACTCCAGATGTGGGACAGGGTGTCGTGCTCCCAGTACTTTTCGCCGGTCTCGGCGTCGAGGCAGAAGATCTTGCCGGAGTAGTCGGCGATGTAGACGAGTCCATCGACGATGGACGGCGTCGAGATCGAGCGACCAATTTCCTTGAACTGCCAGACGATGGCGTCGTCGCCGTTGCCTTTGCTCGGGTCGATGCAGGTGATCGCGCCCACACCTTCGCCGTGCTCGGGGTCCTGGCCGATCACGGAGTAGACCTTGTTGTTGTAGACGACCGGCGAGGAGATGATTTCCGAGGGACCCGGATAGGTGGCGTATTTGATCGGTTCGCCGTTGGGATCGCCGTTCTCGAAGCGGTATTCGTTCGGGCAGCAGTTCACTCTCCAGAGTTCCTTCATCAGCATGAAGCCGTCGGCGTCCTCCTCGAACTCGTCGGCGTGGAAACCGTAGGTGTAGCCGTCGCCGGCGCCGAAGATCACGGTGGGCACGCCGTTGAGGTCTTCCGCGTAGGCGGGCGAGGACCAGTTGCAGTGCATGATCCGGGTGCCGATACC
>JAUIGT010000238.1 GCA_030432615.1 Verrucomicrobiia bacterium | reverse complement strand
TGAAGACCGTGTCCGGCGTTTTTCCGATGCAGCCGATCCACTTCCATGCCGACGCGGCGGCGCAGGGATTCGAAAAACCGGCCAAGGACTTCGGGCTCTACCTTTTCGATTCGTTCAAGGTCTTCGACGGAAAGACCTACGTGGCGATCAACAATTTTCCCGGGAAACAGAACGCTCTCGCCCTCGTTCACGACGACTTCGCCACCTTCGAGATTCTCGGTCATTACAACGAGCCGCAGTCCGCGCAGTTGAGCGAGTCGGCGGTGAACCGGCTTCCCGACGGCACCTGGATGGCGATCTGCCGCAACGACGGGGGAAACTACCATTTCACCACCAGCGAAAACGGTCGCGACTGGACCGTCGGCCGCGAGTTGCCCCACGTTCCCAACGGCGCCAACTCGAAGCCGACCTTCGACCAGTTCGGCGATCTCTACTACCTCGGCTGGCAGGAGGCGACCAGGATCCACGGGGTCAACCGCAGCGTCTTCAACGTGGACATTTCCCGCGACGGGGCACATTGGGAGCGGAAGTATCGTTTCGAGTCCACCAGGTCGTTCCAGTATCCGACCTTTCGCGAAAACGACGGCGTCATCTGGCTCACCGTGACCCAGGGCGATACGTCAGCGAGCCGAAAGGAGCGCATCATGTTCGGAAGGCTGGAAGACACGGGCGCTTTTCCCTCGCAGGAAGGCCTCGAGCGGAAACCGATTCCCGTTCCGCCCGCCGAGCCGGCGGTGATGAAACCGGGGGCGACGCTGTTCACCGATCGGAACTATGCCATCGAGGAGGTTCCCGACGAACTCGCCGGCCTGCCATTCCTCCGCACCACCATCGACGATTTTCACGCCCGGATCGAAAACGACGGCGTGCTCTACGCCCTCACACCGCCGGAGACGATCGAGAACGCGGCGAGTCGGGAGAAGGAACTGCGAGACCTCGGTTTCGAAAGGACCGATCTGCCGGTGTTCGAATTGTTCCCGGGCGCGATCAACCACGTCTGCACCTACCGGAAACAAGTGAAAGCGGGCGATCGATTTCACTTCCGCAAGGTCGTGCTGCTGGTCGCGGGGGAGGGGGCGAAAGTGGTCGGGTCAAGCGAGTCGCCTCGCTGACCCCAATCGGGCGCCATTTTTCCTGGCCGAGTGCCGAAGGGAATTCTCGACAGGGTTAGGGGGGGTTGCCTACCTTCTTTCCTGCGATGAATGCCCGTGTCCCGATCTTGGTTTGTGTTCTTGGGATGATAGTCAGTGCGGTTCCCCGAGGGATCGCGCAGGTGCCGGCTGTTGTTCCCGATCCGCCGGATGCGGTGGAAAAGTACTATCGGGTATTGCGCAAGGCCCCGACGCGGTCGCATCTCTACGATCGATTTCTCGATGCTTGGCTGGAAAGCCGGCCGTTGAGCGAGCTGGGGACCTTCTTCGAGGAGCGGGCAAATGCGGGCGATGCCACCGCGGAGGACCAGATGCTGGCGGCGACGCACTTTTCGCGCAAAGGGGAGATCGAGAAAGCGCTCGGCTACTACGACCGAGCGCTCGAGCGCGAGTCGGCCCTTCCCGAGGCCCGGCTGGGACGGGCGAGGTTGCTGGCGCGACAACGGGCCTTCGGCGAGGCAATCGAGGAGCTGGACGCGGCGCTGGCGATCGAGGGACTGGAGCCGGAGCGGGTCCTCGAGATCGGCAAGCGAAAGGGACGCTACCTGGTTCGCGAGGGCGATACCGCCGGCGCCCTGGAGGTGTGGAACGATCTCTTGAGGAAAAATGCCGATGATCTCTTTCTCCATGAGGACATCATCGAAGCTTTCGCCGGGGAAGGCCTGCTCGACGAGGCGACCGAGTCGGCGCGCCAGCTGGTGGAAAAGACCACCGACCCGCATGATCGAATCCTGCGGGAATTCCGAGTCGCGGAGTTGCTGCTGCGGGCGGGCCGGGAGGAGGCGGCGATCGAACTCTACGAGCGGGCTCTGCCACGCACTGGTTCGGAGTCTTGGCTGGAGCGTGAGATCCTGGAGAGGATTTCCGCGATCCATCGTCGCCGGGACGATATCGAAGGACTGCGGTCCCGCGTCGATCGACTGGCCGAAAGCCATTCGCAGCGACTCGCGCTGGCGAAGCTCCAGGCTTCCCTGGCGGCGGAAACCGGTGATGGCGATGGTGCCACCGCGCTCTACCTCGCGGTGCTGCGGAAGAGCCCGGGCGACCGGGAGACGCGCTCGGATTTCGTCGACCTGCTCGTCGATCTGGACCGGAAGGCCGAGGCCGTCGAGCAACAGCGAGCCCTGGTGGCGCAGTTTCCCAAGGATTCCGAGTTGCCCCTGCGCCTGGCTGAGTTGCTGCATGCGAACGGCGATGCGGAAGGTATGGAACAGGCGGTGCGTTCCTTTCTCGCGCTGTCCGGTGGTGAGGAGTCCGATTACCTGCGGGCAGCGCGCTTCCTGGAAAAGGCCGGGCGGATCGAGCTGGCGGCAAGCCTCTACGCGAAGGGCCGGGAAACGTATCCGGACAGCCTCGATCTGTCGGAGATGGAGGCGGCCTTCCTGCTTCGGAACGACCACGCCGAGGACGGGCTGGAGCGCTTCCGTGCGCTGGGCGGGAGCGCGGATGTCGATCAGCTGGTCCGGATCACCCGCGCCCTCGTCGCCGCCGAGTATCCCGAGGAGGCCTTCGCCCTGTTCGCGGATCGGAAGGAGGAACTGGGGAACGACTTTTCCTATCTCGAGAACTACCTGCAGATCGCCTTCCAGCAGGAGCGACGCGAGGGACTGGAGGATGACGCCCTCCGTCTGCTGGCGCTGGTCGATTCCCGGGAAACGCTGGAGCGCGCCCTGGTGTCGGTCGAGCGGCTCTTCGCCGGGACCGATCGGAGCGAGGCGCTGGTGGAGCGGTTGCGGAAGAAGGAACCGCAGATCCCGGCGGAGACGTCGCTGCTGGCCCAGTTGCTGAATCGTGGCGGAGAAACCGAGGCCGCTGTCGCGCTTCTGAACGACGCGGCCGGGCGGGCTGAAGGCGAGTCTCGGGAGCTGTTTCTCCGGCAGCTGGTCTCGGTGCACCACCGCAACAAGGAATGGGAGGAGGCGGCCTCGCTGCTGCGGAAGCTGCACGAGGAGACGGGCTCGCGCTCGTCACGAAACGTGCAGGATCTCGTGACCATTCTCCGGGAAGCCGGTCGGGAGGAGGAGGCGGTGGAATGGATCGCGGAATGGAAGACGCTTTCGCCTGGCAGCCTCCTGCCCTGGACCGTGGAGGCGGAGTTGCTGCAGCGGATCGACCGCGGCGACGAGGCCGTGGCCGCGTTGCGGAGCGCGATGGCGAAGTTTCCCGACGAGAACGAGATCGTGCTCCGGCTGGCCGCCCTGCACTACGACATCGGTGATCCGGGGGAGGCCACGCGTCTTTATTGGAAGCTCTACGAGGACACCGAGGAGCCGATGCTGCGCCTGCGTCGGGTGGGCGATCTCCATCGGATCGCCTCGTTCCAGGGAACGGTTTCCGAATTGCTCGAAACCTTCGAGGAGCGGCGCCGTTCCAACCCGCAATCGACGGAGCCGCTGTTGGCGATCGCGGAGATTCATCGGCTCGAAAGCGACTGGCCTGCGCGGGAGCAGGCCCTGGTGGCGGCGTCGCGGCTGAGGGAGGACGACCTGCGGCTCTACCTCGACATCTCGGACGCGAAGCTGGAGCAGGGTGACGTCGAGGGAGCGCTGGCGACGCTGGAGCGGGCGCGCCCCTTCGATCGAACCCCGGGAACGCGGCAGCGCATGGCGCGCATTCAGCTGGAACAGGGCGATCCCCAGGAAGGCTACGCGATCCTGACGGAACTGGCGGGCGAACTGGATGCCGCCAACACACCGCAGGCGCTGCTGATCGAGGAGATCGCCGATGTCATGATCGGAAACGGCGACTACGATCTGGCCGCCGAATACCTGACGCCTTTTCTGAAGACCTTTCCCGGCAACTACCGGTTGCGCTACCTCCGGGCGATCGCGCTGGAGGAAAACGGGGAGTTCGAGGAGGCGACCGTGGCCTTTCTCGAGCTGCTGACTTGGGATCGGCCGGAGGATGAGCGGGACCCCTTGTGGGCGACTTTTTCCCGTGAAGATCGCGAGCGTTGGGAGCAGATCAACAAGGGCTACACCGACCCGCTCTCCGCACTGCCGATGGGCGTGGCGCCGTGGCACGAGGCGGCACAGCAATTCCACGAGGCCTATTCCCACCGGATCGAAAACCGGTTTCAGCCCCTGGATTCCCTCGGCTCGCTGGTTGAGCGCCGGGTACTCCCGCCGATTCGGCGGGAACTGCTTCGTCCGTGGGCGCTCACCCATCTCGTCGAGATGGCGCGCACGAATTCCGGCGGAATCGAAGAGGTCGGTCCGCGCCTGGCGGAGGCCGGAGTGCCCCATGCGGACCTCTTCCTCGAATTCGGAGATTGGAGTTCCGCTGCTGGTTCGCGGGCGATTCCGAGGGAAATTCTGCGCGAGCATCCCGACCACATCGATCTTCACGCCAAGTGGATCATGGATGTCGCCATGACGTGGGAGGGTTCCGACTACGAGATGGTGGACTACCTGCGGGCGGCCCGGCTGTTGCTCGATTCGCATCCCGACTTGGCGGTGGCGGCGGCCTTGATCGGCTCCGCCTGGACCCCGGATCCACTCCTGCTTCAGGTTCGCAAGGACGCTATGGAGCGTATCCCCGATTCCGGCACTGATTCCTTTTTCCTCCAGCTCGCCTGGTCCCAGGTGACTGGAACCAGGGGCGGCCATGGCCGGGGAAGACTGGACGACGAGACCCTGCAGCGCCTGGCCCCCGAACTGGTGCGGTTAATCCTGGCCGACGCCGGCAAGAGCTATCGAGACAGCCGACTGGTTTTCGTGGCCGCATCGATGATTCTCGAGGCGGGTGAGCCCGTGGCCGCGGTCCGTTTTCTCCAGGAAGTCGTGACGGTTCGGAATCGCCTCGGAGAACCGTCCGCCGCGGAAGGCGTCGCGGCTTGGAATCGTTTCCAGGGAATCCGGCAGCTTTCCTACAGCGTTCTCGGTTCCTACCCGTTCGGAGTGTCCGGTTTCTTGCGATCAATGCGTGCCACGGATCCCCATCCCTCGCGGCCCGAAGGTTTCCACCAACCGACTCCGGCGGATCTCGAGGCGATGCTGGCGGAGGCGAGCGATCCGGTGATCCGGTTTTTCCTGGAAAAGGTGACGCTGGAGGAAAAGGCGTTCGAGGAGCGGCTACGGGAACGGATCAAGGATGCGGAGGTCTCCGGCGTCGAACTGGCCCTGGCCGGGAGCTGGTTCGAGGAAATGGGTCGTCCCGCGGAGGCGGTGGCGCTTTTCGTTCAGGCGCGAAACCGGCTGCCGGGAAGACTGGATCGGCAGTTGCTCGATTCCGCCATCATGGTCGGGGCCACCGGCGCCGGCCAGGAAGAGGAATCGGCGTGGAAGGAAGGTCAGCAGGCGGCGCTACGCCTGGTCAGGACGGTGGCGATTCCCCCTCAGACGAAAAGTTACGTGGCCTCGATACTGAAGGGGCTGGAGCTCGAGCGCGAGGCCGGGAAGCTGCTTCGAGAGGACTCCAACCGTTCCGCGGTGGCATCCGTGGTGCGGTCCCAGAAGACGCAGCCGCATCAGAAGATCACCGATCTGGTTGCGGCGGGGAAAACGGAGGCCGCCGTCGCGTTCGCGGCCCGGGAAGTGGCCAAGGTCGGCCGGGAAGCGATCCAGGATCGCTACGGAAGCTGGCGGAACAATTTCTACTACCTGCAGCGGGCGGTTTCCGAGAGCGGGTTGGCGACGCGCATTTTCGACGAGGTGGCGAGGAAGAACGGAGACCGGAGCGTGGAGAGAATGATGGAAACGGCGGTGGCGGCGGAGTTGTTCCAGCAGCGGGAACGGGCGCGCGAGATCTATCTCTCGATCCTGGAAACCCGACCGGATGACGTGAAAGCGACGGCCCGGCTCGCGTGGCTGAAACTGACGGAAGAAGGGGCCGCGAGGCACGAGGAGGTTGCCGGCATGCTCGATCGGGTGGAACTCGCCAATCTGGAGGCGGTTCTCGGTGAGGTCATCGTCGGATTCGACGGGATCGGATACAGTCAACCGGAGGGTACGACGATCTACGCCATGACCCTGGCCTGCATCGAAGCCATCGCGAAACGGGAAGACGAGTTGGGAGAGCAGACTGCCGCATTCCTGTTGCAGCTTCATACTCACATTTTCTATGCCCGGGATTGGGGCGGGGTGGAAGCGGCTTTCCTCCACGACCGGGCGCCACTCTACGGCGACCGGGGGCGACCCCACACCATCGAGGAAAATCGCCGGGCCGACGAGATGCGTTTCCGGGCTTACGACCGGTTCTGCGAACTGGCTTTCCGCCAACCCTCCCTCAATCGCCTGGCGTTCACGACCCGTTGCGCCTGGGAGCTGGCCCGGGGAGGAGATCCGGCGGAGTGGGAGGCGCGTGCCGAGGAGCTGGCGGGTCGATTCGATCCCACTCAGCTGAATTACTCCCAGCGTTTGGGCGGTAGGGAGGCCGACTGTCTTCCCCTTTACGGACCGGAAGAATTTCTCATACATCAAGCCTGGAAAAAGGAAGACCGGTCCGCCGCCGACTCGGTGATCGAAGGGGCTCCCGAAGCCTTGCGCCCCGAGTTGGAGGCGTTTCGCGATCTCTATTTCGGACCGGTGGAAGACTTTCCCCGACTCGCCAAACGCTTCCAGGAAAGCTACGGGCGAACCTCGAAAGGGTCCTCCTTTCAGGTCCCCTACGAATACCATGTCTGCTGGGCGATCGCGGATCGTGGGCTCGCCTATGAAGCGGTGGCGACCTGGTTTCGCGATGAGATGACGATATCCAACGGAAACATGCGGCAGCCGCCCGATTGGTTTCGCACCTTTCTCACTTCCATCGAAGATCTCGAGGGATTTCCCGGTTTCCCGACCCTCCTGCGGGATCTGCGGGCCATGACTCTGGGCGAGGACCTGGAGGCGATCCGCGAGGAGGTGAAAAAGGAGACCGCCGCCAACGGTGGGCGGATCAGCTACAGCGGACAGGCGGGAGGCTTCGCCTACAACTGTCTCTGCAACCTCGCCCAGGACGAGCGACTTCTCTTCGCCACGATGGAAGTGGCGCGGGAGACGGGCTTTTCCTACGACGCCTTCTTCGATCGAATCTGGCGCTACCGAAATGGCGAGTACTTTCAGAACGAGGCGAACGTCCGAGCTTTCCTCGCCAACGCCCCCTGGTTCGGCGAGATCGCCGGGATCGATCTCGGCGTGTCGAGTGCCTTCCGGGATTCGGGCTCCCTGATGGGCGAGTTCTTTCGATCGATCGACGACGGACTTCCGCGTGCCGCGGCCCGTGAGGCGATCGAAGCAGGACACGATTCCTTTTTCAAGGAGCTGGCCCTGGGCATGCTCGAGCAACCGAAATCTGGACGCGCGCCGTTCATCCTCGCCGCGATCGGAAAACACCTCGCGGAATTCCAGGCGCTGGAGGAATCCCGCGTCCGGGCGTGGGTTCGGATGCTGGAGGACGCCGGGCTCGCGGACGCTCCGGGCCTGCCGGCGGACAGCCCGGCCGGTCGGGCGCGGGACTGGCTCACCGCTCAGGGCATGAAGAACGCGGAATCGCGGTTGACCGACTTCCTCGCCGCGAGCCGCTTCTCCGAAGTTGAAGCGTCGCCGGAAAGATTCGAGAAGGAGATGACGAAACTCATCGCGAGCCTGGTCACCGAGGCGCCCGGCAGGGCGGCGGACGTCTTCCACCAAGGCTGGCGGCTGATTCGAAAGGAGCAACTCGCCGGCGGGTGGCGCGGTTCCTACAGTTACAACGGCTGGCCGGTCGGCTCCGAGATTCTGGACGACTGGTTCGCCGATCACGAGGGTGGTCTCTCGGAACTCGCCTTCTGGGTCGCCGTGCAGCAGGCCGACGACAAGGGGCAGGTGCCGCATTCGGGATGGAGTTACGATTTCAAGTTCACCCCGCGCCTGCGCAAGGCGATCGATCGGGCTGGCGGTCCTGTCGCCAGCTCCAAGGCCGTGCCGGTGATGCTGGCGGAATTGCGGGCGCTCGTCGGGGAGGATCCCGAGGACCATGCCGCCACCCTCGGCCTGCCTTTCTACGATCTTGTAAAAAACTACCCGGCCCAGCACCGGGCCGCCTTGGTCCTGGCCGCGGATGAGGTCGCGGCGAGAGATCGGCCGGAGTCGCGCCTGGCGGAACACCTGGCGATGGCGGGACGGTTTTTCCTCGCGTCGGCTCCCCCGGACCAGGTCTCCGAGAAAGTTCGCGCCTCGGTGCCCGATCTCGACCGCTGGCGAGCCCACGCGATTCGTCTCGTCGGCGACGAGAGCAAGCCCGGCTCCTGGCGCGTGCCGCTCGCGAATCTCTATGCCCACAATGGGATCGAGGCGGTCGATGACGAACTCGCCCTTTCGATCGGGCGCGCGGTGGCCGACGCCTTCGAGGCCGATCACAGCTTCAACGCCTGGAACCTCCTGCACTGTCTCCGGGCCTTCTGCCCGCGGGAGGAACTGCCCGAGTGGCCCGACATCGCCGCTCGGATCGAGGCGGGTTGGTGGAAGAAGAATCGTCACAACGGCGAATCCCGCTACACCGGCAAACCCTTCGATCCGGTGCCCGATGCCATCCTCGCGGCCATGGAATTGAGCCTGCGATTGGGAAAACCGGGCGCCTACAACCGTTATCGGCAGGTATTCGGCAACGACCTCGTCGGGTATCGCCACACGCGGAGCCTGCTCCTCCTGGTGGAACACGGCCATCATCGCGAGGCCCTCGATCTGCTTCGGAACCCGGCCGTGGATTTCGACGGAGCTTACTACTATCCGGAATCCCGCTACTACAACGCGCGTCTCACTCCCGAAAACCGGGCCGAGGTGGAAACTTTCCTCGACGGTATCGATGACCCGGACCTCGCGCGATACGCCCGGGCCTTGCTCGAGATGGCGCCGGACCTGCCTTGGCCGCAATTGAACGCCCTGGATCTCCCGGAGCCCTGGGTGGCGCGCGGCGGTCGCATGATGCGGGCGGCTCGTGAATTCGATCAGGTGCCCTGGAAGAGTGATGCCCTC
>JAUIGT010000237.1 GCA_030432615.1 Verrucomicrobiia bacterium | reverse complement strand
CTCGTCGGTTGCGATGCCCGCATCGCGTCCTCCTCGTGCCTCGCCCCGAGAAAAACCGCCTCCGAAAATCGTCAGGTTTTTTCTCGGAAATGGTATCACAGCTCGATCCGGCGAATCGTCTTGCCCCGCCGAAACGCTTTCGGGGATTCCTCGATGGCGAAGACCTCGATCGTCCCGCCGGCGATCTCCACCCCGCGCGCCGGCAGGATCGACAGGAAACCGCCGGTGTTGATCGCCAGTCGGCCCCGCTTTTTCCAGGCGCCCGGCAGATGGGTGTGGCCGAAGAGCATGACTCTCGCCTCGGGCCGATATCGACCGAAAAAGGCGTGCGCCTCCCGCGGGATCGTCGCCCAGGTTTTCAGGATGCGAAGCGGCCGGCGCGGCGGCCAGGCGATGCGCGCCAGGGATCGCACGGTGGCAAACGGACCACTGGTCTGGAACTCCGCACCCGTTCCCTTGCTCAGGGTGCGGCAGCGATGGGTGCACTCGAGGCAGGTCTCCAGGTCCGACGCCAGGCGGTCTTCGCCGAACCGCGCCCGCACTTCTTCCATCTTCGGTATCACCGGCCAGATCTTCGGGCTCCACGGTGAGATATGGCGAAAAATGGCGTCGCCGTGGGTGAGGAACACCCGCCCGTTCGCGAGATCGAGGTGGTCGATCTCCGAGATCTCCGGATCATGATTGCCCCGCAACAGGATCGTCTCCTTCACGCCCGTTCGATCCAGCAAGGAACGGAGCCGATCGACCTTTCGACGCCCGTTCTCGGCCCAGTCGCGATGCCGCTGCTCGCAGGTGTCGCCGTTGAAAATCACGGTACCCGCGCCCTCGAGCAACGGAGCCAGCGCCTCCACCGACTCGATCCGGCACCCCGGGTGCGCCAGGTGCAGATCGGAAAAGACGCGGATCGGTTCCTGCACGAGCGAATGGGCCGGCGGGCGAAAGAGATCGAATCGGGAAGAATGGCGCGATTCCGGGGATCAGCGGATCACCGTGACGGTCACGCCACCGGCACTCGTTCCGTGCCACAGCGAGAATCCACCGCAGCCGTGCAGCGGAATCACCGGGATCACCCATCCGGACGAATAGTAGCCATAGCCGTAGCCACGATCGATACGACCGTGATGCCGGCTCGGCCGGGCCACGCGCCGGGGCACCAGTCCGCTCGAACGCCGGGCGCTCCCGCGAAACTCGCGCCCGCCCTGGAACACGTAGCCGGTGACCACCTTGCCCTCGGCGTCCGTTCCCAGTTCCCGCTCCACCAGTTCACCCCGGGCGGACGGCAACGCCATCACGACCACCGCAACCATCCACGCGAGCAACGTCACCGTCTTCATGTTTCCATTCTACCCCATCCACTCTGAAAACGGAGAACTGAATTCTGAAAACTCACCTCCCCATCACCGACACCGCGATCCGTCGCGAATGAGGCGCGTCGCGATGCTCGAAGAGGAACAGCCCCTGCCAGGTTCCGAGCACGAGCCGGCCGTCGATGATCGGGATGTTCTTGTCCACGTCGGTCAGCACCATGCGGATGTGCGACGGCATGTCGTCGGGGCCCTCGTAGGTGTGAATGAAATACGGCGTGTCCTCCGGCACCAGGTGATCGAAGAACGCGTGCAGGTCCGTCCGCGCCGAGGGATCGGCGTTTTCCATGATGACGAGGCTGCAGCTGGTGTGGCAGACGAAGACGGTGGCGACGCCGTTGCGAATTCCGCTCTCCGAGACGATCCGCTCGACCTCGTCGGTGATCTCGTAGGTGCCCTTGCCGCGGGTGGTGACGGAGAAACGTTCGCTGTGGACTTCGCTCATGATGGCCCACCAAAGAACGGACCGGAGACCGATTCAACCCGGTTGCGTCGCCAACCAAACCCTCTTGAATTGCGGCCCGATCCCGCGCAAGCTTGCCATCCGCCTCTCCGGCATCCGATTTTCCGAAAAACCCCACCATGAAACCCCTCCTGCTCGCCCTTGCCGTCGCGGTCCTTTCCGCGCTGTCCCTCCATGCCGCCGACCAGCCCAACATCCTCTGGATCACCAGTGAGGACAACGGCCCCCACCTCGGTTGCTACGGCGACGACTACGCGGTCTCGCCGAATCTCGACGCCCTCGCGAAGAAGGGACTTCGCTACACCCGCGCCAGCTCCACCGCACCCGTCTGCGCCCCGGCGCGGACGACGGTGATCTCCGGCATCTATCCTCCCGCCACCGGCGCCGAACACATGCGCTCGATGACGAAGCTGCCCGCCGAGTTCAAGATGTTCCCGGTCTACCTCCGCGAGGCCGGCTACTACTGCACCAACAATTCCAAGGAGGACTACAACCTGGAGAAGACTGGCCAGGTCTGGGACGAGAGTTCGCGGAAGGCTCACTGGAAGAACCGCGCCGACGGGCAGCCCTTCTTCGCGGTCTTCAACTACACCATCTCCCACGAATCGCAGATCCGGAACAAGATCGACGACAAGGATCGCATCCACGACCCCGCCAAGGTGCGCATCCCGGCCTACCACCCGGACACCCCGGAAGTCCGCAAGGACTGGGCCCAGTACTACGATCGCATCACCATGATGGACAAGCAGTGCGGCGAAGCGCTTGAGGAACTGGAGAACGCCGGCCTCGCCGAGGACACCATCATCGTCTACTGGGGCGACCACGGTTCCGGCATGCCGCGCAACAAGCGCTGGCCCTACAACTCCGGGCTCAACGTGCCCATGATCGTCCATTTCCCCGAGAAATGGGCGCACCTCGCCCCGGCCGACTACGAGACCGGTGGCACCAGCGACCGCATGGTCGGCTTCATCGATCTCGCCCCCACCATGCTCAGCATCGCCGGCATCGAGCCGAAGGACTGGATGCAGGGCCACGCCTTCGCCGGAAAACACCAGACGGAGGCCCCCGAGTTCAGCTTCGGCTTCCGCGGTCGCATGGACGAGCGCTACGACCTGCTGCGCACGGTGATGGATCAGCGCTACGTCTACCTCCGCAACTACATGCCCCACCGCATCTACGGGCAGTACATCGCCTACATGTTCCAGACGCCAACCACCCAGGTCTGGCACGACCTCTACCACGAGGGGAAGCTCGACGAGGCCCAGTCCCATTTCTGGGAGCAGAAGCCGGCGGAGGAACTCTACGACCTGCAGACGGATCCCGACGAGGTCCACAACCTGGCCGGCTCGGCCGAGCACCAAGCGATTCTCGAAAAAATGCGGAAGGCCCACCAGGATTGGGTGATGCGCGTGCGCGATGTCGGTTTCCTGCCCGAGGCCGAGCTTCACGCCCGAGCCGGTGACGGCGCGCCCTACGACTATGGCCACAGCGACGCCTACGACCTCGAAACCATCTTCGGCGCCGCCCAACTGGCCACCTCGATGAACGCCGACGACCTGCCCGCCATCGTGAAATTGCTCGATCACGAGGACAGCGCCGTCCGTTACTGGGGCGCCACCGGCCTGCTCTGCCACGAAAGGGCCGGCGTGGAAGCCGGTCACGAGGCGCTGCGCGACGCCCTCGAAGACGAGTCCGGCAGCGTCGCCATCGTGGCCGCGGAGGCCCTCGGCCGTTTCGGTTCCGAAGAGGACACCACCAAGGCGCTTGACGTCATCATGGCCCACGCCAACGTCGCCACCGGAAACGTCTACGAAGCCATCCTCGCCTGCAACGCTCTCGACTATCTCGACGAGAAGGCCCTGCCGCGGCTCGAGGAGATCAAGGCCCTGCCCACGAAGCCGACCGGTCCCGCGCCTCGCGTCGATGGCTACGTGCGCAACATCCTGCCCAAGATCATCAGCGATCTGGAGGAGGCTCACTAGCCGGTTTCCGTTCCCGGTTCTTGAGGAGGGCGAGCCGCGTCTCGTTCCTCCTCACACGTACATAGGCTTCGTATCCCCATGTCCAGCCCGGCGGTCGAAGAAAGCGACGTGCGGCAGGTGGTGCGCCTGCTCGCCGAGGTGGCAGTTCTCCCGGGATCACTCAACGAGAAACGGGCCGCCTTGATGACCGGCTTGGCCCGGCTCATCGACGCCGACGCCTGGGCTTGGAGTGTCGCCGCGGAGACCCGACCGGGCGCCCATCCCGCTTTCTCACTCTGTCTCATCGATGGGATCCCGGAAAAACGGTTCGGCGCCCTGCTGCGGGCCGTCGAGCACCCGGAAATGGCCGCTCTGCAAACCGGGTTCATGGAGGAGTTCGCGAAGATCGGCCCCCAGCTCACCCGACTCCTCCACCAGTTCGTGGATGTGAAACGTTTCACCGAATGCGGCGCGGCGGCGCTCTGGCACGAAGCGGGCATCGATTCCCTCATTCTCAGCGCCCGCCACACCCGCAGCGGCCCGGCCACCGCCATCGGCATCTACCGGGCCGTCGGTCGCCCGGCTTTCACCGAACGGGAATCCCGGCTCGCCCACATCGTCCTCTCGGAGGTCGATTGGCTCCACGAGGACGTGCTTCCCAATCATCCCGACGAAGGAGTCGCCAGCCTCTCACCGCGGTTGCGCCAGGTGCTGAACTGCCTGCTGACCGGGATGACACGCAAGGAAATCGCGGGCGAATTGAACCTGTCCGTCCATACTCTGGGCGACTACGTGAAGCAGGTCTACCAGCGCTTTGGAGTGCGGTCCCACCCCGAACTGCTGCGCCGATTCTTCCAGGGCGACGGCGGCGACACCCCCTGATATTGGGGGGTTGTTTTCCGGCGCCTTGCCGGTTCTCTGAAAGGTCGCGACTCCTCCGGAGTCGCGGGCAATTCCAGGGGGGAATTCCTGCTCCGGCCCGAACGAGAACCCGACCTCCGTCGATTTCCTCCCGGGCCGGAGCAACCTCTTCCGGCACGTCCGCCTGAGGTCCGGAAACCCGCAATCCACGCGGCATCACGCCCATTTCCAGCATTGCGGGACGGGGCCGAACTTGGTAGGTTTCCCGCCCATCATGATGCCCCCTCGCGTTTTTCCCCTCCTCGTGGCCGGTCTCGCCAGTGCCGGCGCCGCCGCCTTCCTCGCCCTCGCCCAGGACAACGAACCGGAGACCCAGCAGGAGAAACCGGTCACCAACGACGAGTTCGTCTCCCTTTTCGACGGGCAAACGCTGAAGGGCTGGGAGGGTGATCCGAAACTCTGGAAGGTCGAGGACGGCGCCCTCACCGGGGAAACCTCGGACGACGACCCGATCGAATACAACAGCTTCCTCACCTGGACCGAGGGCGAACTCGATGATTTCCACCTCAAGGCCGAGTACCGCATCTTCTCCGGCAACTCCGGCATCCAGGTCCGCAGCTTCAAGCTCGACCAGCCCTGGGCCATTGGCGGTTACCAGGCCGACATCGACGCCGAGGGCAAGTGGGCCGGCACCAACTACGGCGAGAAATTTCGCGGCATCCTCGCCAAGCGGGGCCAGAAAGCCACCATCGGCGAGGACGGCAAACCCGAGGTCACCGGCGAACTCGGTGACGCGGAGGAACTGGCCAAGGTCATCAAGCCGCAGGACTGGAACACCTACGAGGTCATCGCCAAGGGCCACACGATCATCTGCAAGATCAACGGCACCGTGATGTCGGAGATCACCGACGAGGACACCGACACCCGCCGCCGGGCAGGCCTGCTCGCCCTGCAACTGCATCGGGGCCCGGCCATGAAGGTCCAGTTCCGCAACATCCAGCTCAAGCGCCTGCCGCTGAAGGACCTCAAGAAGGTCGTCTACGTCGCCGGCAAGCCCAGCCACCCGCCACGCATGCACGAGCACAACGCCGGCGCGCTGCTCGCCGCCAAGCTGCTCAACGAAAACCACGGCAACCAGGTCCTGGTCGCTCCCTACCTCAACGGCTGGCCCAACGATCCCAGCGCCTTCCAGAACGCCGACGCCGTCGTCGTGCAGAGCGATGGCGGGCCGCGCCACCCGGCCTTCTGGCACCTGCGGCAGATCGACTACCTGCGCGAGCAGGGCGTCGGCATCGGCATGATCCACTACGCGGTGGAAATGGTACCCGGCGAGACCAACGACACCCTCATCGCCGCCACCGGGGGCGCCTTCGAGATCAACTACTCGGTCAACCCGCACTGGGACGGCAAGTTCGCGAAACTCCCCGAGCATCCCGTTGCCCGCGGCGTCGAGCCTTTCGAGATCCGGGACGAGTGGTATTTCAACATGCGCTTCCTGCCCGACATGAAGGGCGTCACCCCCATCCTTTCGGCGATTCCGCCGGACGAGACCATGTCGCGCCCGGACGGTCATCACTCCGGCAATCCCGAGGTCCGCAAGATGGTCGCC
The DNA here is from genome assembly GCA_030432615.1 of Verrucomicrobiia bacterium. Taxonomy (GTDB): domain Bacteria; phylum Verrucomicrobiota; class Verrucomicrobiia; order Verrucomicrobiales; family DEV007; genus JAEUHH01. Next base: position 2,844 of record JAUIGT010000237.1, on the reverse strand, counting down.
GAGCAGCAGCCGCAGCACGTCTGCTGGGTCGTCGATCGCGAGGAGGACGGCGGCCGCGGCTTCGGCTTCACCGGCCTGCATTTCCACGACAACTGGGCCAACGACGACTTCCGCAAGGTCGTCATGAACGCCATCTGCTGGATCGCCGGCGTCGAGATTCCCGCGGACGGTATCGAGACCCCCACCCCGACCCAGGAACAGCTCGACGCCAACCTCGACCCCAAGCCCGAGCGCAAGCCGAAGCCCGCCGCCCCCAAGAAGAAGGCGGCCTGATCGCTCCCGCGATTCGCGCCACACTTTTCCAGCCAGCTTTCATCCAACAGACCCCAACCACCACGACTGAACCATGACTGAAAAACCCACCCCATCCCCTTCCCAACCGGAGGGCGGCACTTCCCGCCGCAAATTCATCGCCGCGACCGCCGGCGCCACCGCCGCCGCATCCGCCCTGCCTGTCGAAAGCTACGCCCAGGTCGCCGGTAGCGACGAACTCAAGGTCGGCATGATCGGCTGCGGCGGCCGCAACAGCGGCGCCATCGTCCAGAACCTGACCGCCAACGACAGTTCGCGCCTGGTGGCCATCGCCGACGCCTTCCAGGACAAGATCGACGGCACCGGCCCCCGTGGAAAAGGCCTTCCCGCCATCCAGAAGCAGTTGGAAAAGGACGGCAAGGCCAAGCAGGTCGATGTTCCCGAAAGCCGCCAGTACGCCGGTTTCGACGCCTACAAGCAGGTGATCGACCAGGTCGATGTCGTCTGCATCGCCACCCCTCCCGGTTTCCGGCCGATTCACTTCGAATACGCCGTCGCCGCCGGAAAGCACGTCTTCATGGAGAAGCCGGTCTGCGTCGATGCCCACGGCTACAACCGCGTCATCGAGGCCGCCAAGCTCGCCGACCAGAAGAACCTCAAGGTCGTCGTCGGTCTCCAGCGCCACTACCAGAACTCCTACCTCGAGGCCTTCAAGCAGGTGCACGAAAACGGGCTCCTCGGCGAGATCACCAGCGCCCAGTGCTGGTGGAACGGCAGCCGCCCCTGGATCATTCCCCGGGAAGACGGCTGGACCGAGATGGAATACCAGATGCGCAATTGGTACTACTTCAACTGGCTCTGCGGCGACCACATCTCCGAGCAGCACGTCCACAACATCGACGTCATCAACTGGTTCGTGAGCGGTGACTCCGCCATGGGTGGCAACCCGATTTCCGCCCAGGGCATGGGTGGCCGCGCCGGCCTCGAGCCGCTGACCGTCGGCGAGATCTTCGACCACCATTACGTCGAGTTCCGCTTCGGTCCCGAGCACAACCACACCGTGATGAACAGTCAGTGCCGCCACATTCCCGACACCTGGCGCCAGGTGGCCGAGGAAATCCACGGCACCGACGGCATCGCCTATCTCGGCGGCAACAACCCGAAGATCACCGATCTCAAGGGCAAGGTGAAGTGGCAGTACCGCACCCCGCGCGGCCAGACCGATCCCAACCCCTACCAGGTCGAGCACGACGAACTCTATCGTCACATCAAGGAGGACAAGCCGCTCAACAACGCCTACTACGGCGCCAAGAGTTCCTTCACCACCACCCTGGGACGTCTCGCCACCTACAGCGGCCAGAACATCAACTGGGATGATGCCGTCAAGAGCGACTTCAGCATCATGCCCGAAGTGTTCGCCATGGACGCCGAACCTCCGGTCAAGCCCGGCGAGGACGGCAAGTACCAGATCGCCGTTCCCGGCCAGTACAAGCTGCCCTGGGCCTGAAGCCCGATCCCGAATTCGAACGAGCGGGTCCATCCACTCGCTCGTCCCCGAAAGCCCCGCCCATCCGGCGGGGCTTTTTTCGTGCGCTTCTGATCGCACCGCTCCGGCCTCGCGAACCGTGAATCGTTCGTTGACAGGAAAGCGCGAGGGTTTTTAGTGACCCTCTCCCAAATTGCGGCCCGCGGCGACCCGGTTTCCCCCTCTCGCCCGACCGCATTCCCCCGGAGAAGATGGCGGGATAGCCAAGTGGTAAGGCCGAGGTCTGCAAAACCTCTATCGCGGGTTCGATTCCCGCTCCCGCCTCCACTCTGGGGAATCAATGAGGTGCATTTTGGGCACACCTCTCACGGGCAGTGAAAGAGACAACAGATCAGTTTGTTCTCTGTAGTTGCCCTGCCACCGCACGGAAACTCGCGAGGCCGGCCTCGATGTTCTCGATGATTTCTTCGGCCAGATCCTCCGGCTCGGGCAGGTTATCGAGGTCGGCTAGGCTGTCATCCTTGAGCCAGAAGACGTCGAGACTGGTCTTGTCGCGCGCGGCGAGTTCTTCGTAGGCGTAGCGTCTCCAGCGTCCCTCGGGATTCTTCTCAGCATCCCAGGTCTCTTTACGCTTGTGGCGGTTGGCCGGGTGGTAGCTATCGATGAACTCCCGGAGGTCCTCCAGTCGGAGCGGTTTGCGCTTGAGGGTGTGGTGGATGTTGGTCCGGTAATCGTAGTACCAGACCTCCTTGGTGGCCACGTCCTTGCCGGCCGGCCGGTTGTCGAAGAAGAGGACATTCGCCTTCACGCCTTGGGCGTAGAAGATCCCAGTCGGAAGCCGGAGGATGGTGTGGAGATCGCAACTTTCCATGAGCTTTCGACGGACGGTCTCGCCGGCGCCTCCCTCGAAGAGAACGTTGTCGGGGAGTACCACAGCGGCACGGCCCGTGGTTTTGAGCATGGACCGGATGTGTTGGAGGAAATTGAGCTGCTTGTTCGAGGTGGTGGCCCAGAAGTCCTGGCGATTGTAGGTGAGTTCGTCCTTCTCCTGTTACCCTTCCTCGTTCGTGAAGGTCATGCTGCTCTTTTTGCCACAGGGAGGATTG
>JAUIGT010000727.1 GCA_030432615.1 Verrucomicrobiia bacterium | reverse complement strand
GGGCGTGGTCGTAGGTGAAACTCCCGATCTTGGAGATGAGGGAAACGACGATGTAGGGGAGCACCGTCATCTGGAGCAGGCCCAGGTAGATATCTCCGACGACCTGGAGGAACGAGGCCCAGGTGCCGAAAATGATCCCGGTCGCCAGTCCGGCGATCACGCCGATCATGATGCGTGTGCCCATCGTCAGGCGTTTCTTCTCCGGGGCTCTCGGAGGATCACTGTTCATTCGTCGTTTGGCTGGCCGGGATTGCGTGTGGCGACCCGGGCCACTCTACCTTCTGAAGCCTGAATGGAAATCCTCTTTTCGGCCGATTCTCGCAGGTTCGATCAGTCGACGATGGAAATCGCGGGGGCAGCGAATCATGAGCCAAGGGCAAGCTTCCCATGGGCGTTGTCCCGTTTGAAACCAGAGGGGCGGGCGCTGTCTTGCCCGATTGGATCGGATTCGAGCCACCGAATTCCGGACAAGGCGCTGAACCGAAATTTGCGATCCACCTTCTTGCGGGCACGACCGAGCGCGCCCCTCCCGCGCCGGCCACGGACTACTCCACCTGGCGGATGGCCGCTTCGCCGAGAAGATCCATGATGGCGAGAACGCCGACCAGTTTTCCGCCGGGGACGTCGGTGACGAAGCATTTCTGGCGGCCGGCTCGAACCATCTTTTCCAGGGCCTTGCGAACGGTGACGTCGGCTTCGCAGACCGGCAGGACGAAAGGGAGGACACCGGAAATCTTCGACTCCTGGGTGACGTCGTCCCGCTTGAGGAAATCGAAGAAATCCTCCCGGCTCAGGCAGAAGCGCAGGTGATGGTGCTCGTCCACGACCGGATAGGTTCCGTAGCGGCGACGCTGGAAAAGCGCGAGCGCCTCGCGCACGCTGGCGTCTTCCCGCAGCGCGGCGGGATCGGCGTGCATGACCTGGGAGACCGGTTGATCGAGGAGGTCGGGATCGAGCTTGCTCGCGATGGAGGCGAGTTCCTTCTCGGCCGAGGCCTGCATGGTGGTCTTGGCGAGGACCCGACCGAAACGGCGACTGCTCTCGAAGAACGGCAGGACGACCTCGCCCCCGAGCGAGACCAGCTCGGTGGTCCCGTGGGCGACGGCGTTGTAGCGGTAGCCTCCGCCATGAACGAGCGCCCGTTCTCCGAAATACTCGCCTTCCTCGAGCGATCGCACCACGGTGCCGGAATCATCGATCAGGTCGATCCTTCCCGAGCGCACCACGTAGAGGGAGAAGGCGGGCTCACCCCGGTTGAAAAGACGGTCGCCGGGCTCGAGGTGGACCTGCTTGAAGAGTCGGGTGTAGCGCGGGTTGAGCAGGTTGAGGTCGCGGGGGAAGAACAGGTCGAGCGTCCAGTCGATCATGACCCGGAGTTTCCGATCGAGGCCGGGCAACTTCGACAGGTAGACGGTGCGCCACAGGAACCAGGCGATGAATCCGGAAAACTGCATTCCCATGATGCTGGCTACGGCTTTCTGGTGGCCGATAGAGGCGAGTTCGCCGAGACCGGTGAAGGTGAACGGTTGCAGTTCCCGCTCCCGGAATTTGCGCACCAGGTTGTCGGCGAGGAGGGTGCCCTGGCGCATGGCGAACTGCGCGGTCTGGGGACATCGTTGGCCCTCGCTGTCGTGGAGCGGCACCGCGGCGCAATCCCCGGCCGCCCAGAGGGAGGGTTTTTCCTTCACCTGGAGAAAGGGATTCACC
>JAUIGT010000236.1 GCA_030432615.1 Verrucomicrobiia bacterium | reverse complement strand
CTTCCATGGTGCCATTCAATCACGGACCGACTTTTTCGAGCAACGATTTTCCATTCTCGTTTCCTGCAAGATCGGGAAGGTTGCGCTCGGCCATGTCCCGGTTCGATGCGTCACGCTTCGACGGACAAGAGTGAGGACGAATCAATTTGAGTCCGGCACTTCGGCGCGGGCCTTGCGATCGCCGACCACGAAGTGGCCGAGCGGCTCGCCGTTTTCCGGTGAGGCCACCTGCCAGACGGCGCCGGGGCGGGTCTGCTGGCGCCGGGTCTTGCCGGGTGCGATGAGTCCGTAGGACTTGCGATCGCCGTCGCGGGTCATCCAGAACAGCTCGACGGGGTTTTCTCGTTGGTTGAGAAAAGTCACGTCGAAGGGATTGCCATCGGGGCGCGAGGGCGGGGTGGCTTTCCCGGATCGGGCGGGGATCCAGGTGAGGGCGGGCAGGGCCTCGAGACTGGGTTCCTTCAAGGGGGCGAACTCGGTCGGGGCGAGGGCGCGGAGTTCGCTCAATTTCCCGGCGTGGGCGGGATCGGGGGCGAGGTTGTGCCATTCGTGGGGATCGTTCCCGATGTCGTAGAGTTCCTCGTCGCCGTTGGCGTAGTGGATGAGACGCCAGCCCTGGGCGCTGAGGCCGAAGCTGCCGGGCTCGCCGAGATGGGTCAGGGACACATGGGGCCATTCGGCCTCCGGGTTCTTCAACAGCGGCACCAGGCTGGGGCCGTCGTTGTCGGCCTTGGCGGGAAGGCCGGCCAGTTCGGTCAGGGTGGGGAAGAGACTCAGCAGGTTGACCGGACGATCACAGACGGTTCCGGGCTTCGTACCCTGGGAGAATCCGGGGGCGGCTCCTTCCGGAACGCGGATCATCAGGGGAACGCGAGAGACGGCGCGCCAGGCGGTGAATTTCTGCCAGTGCTGTTTCTCGCCGAGGTGCCAGCCGTGATCGCTCCAGAGAACGACGATGGTGTTGTCGGCGTGGGGCCCGTTTTCCAGGGCGTCGAGGATCCGACCGAGCATGGCGTCGGCGAAGTGGATGGAAGCGAGGTAGCCCTGGATGCCGGCCTTCCACTGTCCGTGCTCGCGGATGTGGGCGAAGTATCGGTTCGGACCTCGCTTCTTTCCCGCCGGAGGAAGGTCGTCGAGATCGTCCTCCTTGTAGCCGGGCGGGATCTGGATGTCCTCGAGGGGGAAGGGATCGAAGTACTTGGCGGGGACGAACCAGGGCTCGTGGGGACGGTAGATGCCGCAGGCGAGGAAGAAAGGTTCCTTCTGCTCCTGTGAAAGCTGTTCGCCAACCCATTTCGTGACCAGCCAGTCGCCGCCGTATTCCTCGTCGGTGGCGTCGAGGGCGGCCCAGTCGGTCTCGACATACTGCCACGGGCCGCCGCGCGGCAGGCTGACCGGTCGCTTCTCGGGGTAGAGGGTGCGGGGAAAGGGATCCTCGCTTTCCTTCTCCGGGAAGTATTCGTCCCAGGAACGGGCATCGATGAAGTAGTGGAGGATCTTGCCCGAACCGAAGGCGCGGTAGCCGTGATTTCGGAAATGCTGCGGCAGCAGTTCCGCGTCGGGAAGGATTTCGCGCATCTTCTGCCCGTTGTCGTAAAGCCCGGAACGATGCGGGGAGAGGCCGGTCATGATGGCGGTGCGCGATGGATTGCAGGCGGCGCCGGGACAGTGGGCGTTGGTGAAGAGGACGCCACTGGCGGCGAGGCGGTCGAGGTTCGGCGTCAGGGTCTGGGGATGCCCCCCGAGGCAGCCGATCCAGTCGTTGAGATCATCGAGTGCGATGAAGAGGATGTTCGGGGGGCGTTCGGAAGCGGAGGCCGGGGACGCGGAGCCGCTCACCGCGACGAGGAGGAAAAGCGCGATCGTTCCGCGCGCGAAGGGAGAATTCATGCCGGGAGCCTACACCGGGTGTCCCCGCGCTGTCTTGTGCGGGATCGGGGGCACGGCTTCGTTCCCGGCACAACCGATCGACGGGGCGATCGCCTTCAGCGGGCGGGCAGTCGCAGGGCCTGGACCGAATCGTCCTCGAAGAGAATCTCGAGAGGGCGATCGAGCTTTTCCCGCCACCGGTGGAAGGCGGGGAGTGGCCCGTTGGCGACGAGGATTTCCCCGGGAAAGCGGTCGACGAAGGTGTCCATGGCGGCGCGGGTCTCGTCCTCGTAGATGAGGAAGCAGGCCACGGCGAGATCGATCTCCGGGGACAGGGGAATTTCGGTTATGGAACCCGGAAGCGGAGTGAAGCCGTCGATGCCGTTGCGATGCAGTTGCTCACCACACAGTTCCACAGACACGGGAGCGAGGTCGTTGACCCAGAGGTGGCCGCAGAGCCGCCCGATCGCCAGGGTCTCCAGCCCGATGCCGGCGCCGAGGGCGAGCACGTTCTTCCCGCGCGCCGTTTCCGGATGCTCCAGCAGCCAGCGGGAGAAGGTTTCCGTGGCCCTCCAGCGCTGGTCGTAGTAGACGTCCACGCCGGCGTCCATCTCGCCGAGGATGCGGCGTTCAATCTCGGGAGCGCGCAGGTCGAGGATCTCGAAGGATTCCTCGCCGAGGGACTTGGGAAGCCAGCGGGAAGGCATCGGAACCATTCCTATTTGAGGTGTTTTTCGAACCAGGCAGCGGCCGCATCGATGGCCTGGTCGAAGAAAAGCTGCCGCCCGGGAAAGGCGTGGGGGGCGTCGGGGATCACGGTGAGCGCCTCCGGAATTCCGAGTTCCTTCATGCGGGCACGGAACTCCTCGGCATGGGTGGTCTCGTTGTCGCGTTCGCCGGTGATGAAATGCATGGGAGGATCGTCGGCATCGAGATGGGTGAGGGGCGACGCCAGCTTCCAGGCTTCGGGTTTTTCGCTGGGTTTTCCACCGAGGAACTGCACCCAGATGTTGGGCTTGTCGGCGGTGCCGGCGGGATCGGAGCGTTCGATGTTGTCGTAGTGACGCCGGAAGTTCGTCTGCGCTCCCATGGGCACGGCCGCCTGGATGGTGCTGCTCCGGTCGGGATGACCGCCGTCGCCCTCCAACTCCGCGACGCCGCCGGAGGAGGCCAGCAACGCCGTCAGGTGGCCGCCGGCGGAGAGCCCGATGGCGCCGATCTTCCCGGGATCAATCCCGTAGGTGTCGGCCTCGGCGCGAAGGAAACGGACCGCCGCCTTGCAGTCGTGGATCTGGGCGGGAAAGGGAGCCTCGCCGGAGAGTCGGTAGGAAATGGTGGCCGCGACGAAACCGCGGGCGGCGAGGGCCTGGGCGATGCGGCCGTGGTTGGTCCGGTTTCCCTGCCACCAGCCGCCGCCGTGGATGCAGACGATGGCGGGCAGTTTCCGGTCGCCGGCGTCCTTCGGTCGATAGAGGTCGAGCGCCAGTTCGCGGTCGCCGTAGTTCGCGTAGACGATGCCTTCGTGGGCCTCGAGGCTGTCCAGCAGTTCCTGCGGAATGGAGGTGGGCGGACCGCCGGGAGGGGGCGACTTCGGGGGATTCTGCGCGTGTCCCGGGGAAACGAGAGAGAAGACCAACGCGACGATGACGATCGGCAGGGGCAGGATGCGGTGCATGCCGGACGATAGGGGAAATCGAGCGGTCTGCCAATCCGCCGGCAGAAAAGGGAATCGGCGCGATGACGGGGCGATACGTCTTGACCGGCGGAGGCGATCCCTTCATTACGAAGCCGTGAAATCAGCCCGCACCGAGGCAGTTCAAGAAGAAGAATGGTGGAAGATTTTGGGTGGAAAATTTCCTGGGAGCCTCGGTAGGGAGCGGTCGTCCAAACTTTCCGGCGAAGCAATTTTTTCCCCGAAATCTTTCCCGTCCATTTTCCTCCTTCCGCGCAACTCAACTCACTGCCCATGAAAATCCCCGCCCTTCTTTTCCTGCTCCCGCTTGCGGCCTCGGCCGCCGAACAGGTCGATCTCGGCTCGCGCTGGGAACTTTTCGTCGATGATTTCCTCGTCGAGTCGATGGACGGCGCCGCGCTGAAGCTGCACCCGCCGGTGAAGCGCGAGGTTGTGCTCACCACGGACCAACCCTGGGAGGGGCGGACCTGCGCCTATTTCTCGGTGATCCAGGACGGAGAGAAAGTATTGATGTACTACCGAGGTTCCTCTGGAGGATCGGATCACAGCATCGACCAGGTCACCTGTGTCGCCGAGAGTGAGGACGGTATCCATTTCACCCGGCCGAAGCTCGGTCTCATCGAGGCGGGGGGAACCAAGGACAACAACGTGGTCTGGCGCGGGGTCGAGTCGCACAATTTCTCGCCTTTTCTCGATGCGAATCCCGACGCGAAGCCCGGGGAGCGCTTCAAGGCACTCGGGGGCGTGAACCAGCCGGGCAAGAACTGGCACCAGGGAGAGACGCCCGGAGGGCTCTACGCCTTCGCCTCCGCCGACGGGATTCACTGGAAGAAGATGAAGAGCGAGCCCGTCATCACCAAGGGGGCCTTCGACTCGCAGAACCTTGCCTTCTGGGACACGACCCGCGATCGCTACGTCTGCTTCAGCCGCATCTTCCTCAACAAGGTTCGCGCCGTGCAGAGCAACACCTCGGGTGACTTTCTCGCCTGGTCCGAGCCGGTGCCGCACGAATACGCCGCGGGAGTGCCGTGGGAGCATTTCTACACCTCCGCGACGGTGCCCTGCCCGACCGCGCCGCATCTCTTTCTCTCTTTTCCCAAGCGCTTCGTTCCCGATCGAAAGAAGGTCGCGGAGCACGAGACCGGCGGGGTTTCCGACGCCGTGTTCATGTCGAGCCGCGATGGTGTGCATTGGGATCGCCCCTTCCTCGAGGCCTGGGTGCGCCCGGGGCCAGATCGGAAGAACTGGACCGATCGCAACAACATGACCGCGAACGGCATCGTGGTGACCGGGGAAGGGGAGTGGTCGCTCTACATCAGCGAGCACTACCGGCACGAGGATCACCGCATCCGTCGGCTCACGGTGCGAAAGCAGGGCTTCGCCTCGATGCATGGGGACGCAAGAGGAGGAAGCTTCACCACTCGGCCGCTGGTCGTGAGCGGTCCGAAGCTGCACCTCAACTACGCCACCTCGGCCGCCGGCTCGGTCGGAATCGAGGCTCTCGACGAGAATGGCGAGGTCGTTGCGGAACTGGCGGAACTTTATGGCGATGAATTCGACGCGCCCACGCTGGATCTCGCCGCGTTGCAAGGCAAGACGGTGCGCCTGCGGGTGTCGCTGGTGGACGCCGATCTCTACGCGCTGCGTTTCGGGAAATGAGTCGAGAGCGGGGCAGAAGATGATGGGTGGAAGACTCGGTCTTCCGGAATTCCGTTTTTCGTTCCCGGACCATTCATTCTTCCCCCGAAATTTTTTTCCAACCTCTCCTTTGACTCGACCATGAGATGGCGATTCCTCCTCGCGCTGCCAATGCTCCTGATCGGGTTTGCCACGGCGGCCGAGCGATTCGACGAGACGAAGGCGACGACGCTCTTCGCCTTCGACACCGTCTCGATTCCGCACACGCAGAATCTCCGTCTCGAGATGAGCCAGCCTCGGCGGCATTCCGCCAATCCTGTGCTGCGTCGTGGCCCGGCGGGTTCAGCGGACGCGATGGGGGTGCAGTTCTACGGCTCCGTGATCCGGGAGAATGGGAAGTTCCGAATGTGGTATGTCGCCTTCGATGACGACACCGACAGCAAGGCTCCCTCGGCCCGTTGGCGCGCGGCCTATGCGGAGAGCGACGATGGGTTGACTTGGAGAAAGCCGAGCCTCGGCCTGGTCGAGTTCCGCGGGAGCAAGGACAACAACCTCGTCGATGTCGGCGGTGACTGGGGATTCGTGAACTTGAAGGTGATCCGCGACGACGCCGATCCCGATCCGTCGCGCCGCTACAAGATGACGACCCACGTCTACTTCCGTCACCACACCCGGCTCGGTACCCTGCTGCCCTTCACCAGTCCTGACGGATTCACTTGGACGCCGGTGAAGAAAGTGAAACCGGTGAAGGGCGAGCTTCGCAAGGAAGACCTCCTTCTGCCCGTCGTTCACCTGGAGCCCTGCGGCGGGTTCTATCGATGGGATGGCTGGTACTACCTCACGGCCCAGAACGCGATGCCGGGCATTCATCACTACCAGGGCCGGGTCACCCGGATCTATCGCTCGGCGGACTTTGTGAACTGGAAAGCGACGAATCATGTCGGCTTCGTGCGCGCCTCCCAACACGAGTGGCTGGGAGCCGGTCGCAGCCGCGAGGGCGAGCAGAATCACGAAGGCATCAGCGTTTGGTCTCGGGGGAACGTCCTCCTCGGCGTCTATGGACGTTGGCACGGGGCGGCGGAGTGGAAGGACGTGACCGTCGATCTCGGCCTGGTTCTGAGCAACGACGGCCTCGCCTTTCGCGAGCCGGAACACGAGTGGACCTTCCTCCCGCGCGGCGAGGACGGGGCCTGGGACCAGGGAGGCGTGTTGCAGGGGCAGGGTTTCGAAAACGTCGGGGACGAAACCCGGATCTACTACGGTGCGTGGGATCCGCGCGGAACCGGGGGACCTCCTGTGCCCCGCGGCGGGGTGGGAATCGCGGTGCTTCCACGGGATCGTTTCGGGGCGCTCGTGGTCGATGAATCCGGAAAGGGCCCGGGCGACTACCAGGCGCCGGAAATCGCGAGCGAGTTCGTGACGGAGTCGATTCCCTTGGAACCCGGGACCGAACCGAAGGTCTTCGTGAACGCCTCCGGGCTCGGTCCGCAGGCGACGCTGGTCGTTGAAATGCTCGACCATGCCGAGCGTCGCCTTCCCGGTCGCATCGCCAGGATCGGCGGGAGTGGTTTCCAGATCCCGGTGGAGTGGGCCGATTCCAATCAGTCCGTCGCACCTGAGCGGATCAAGTTTCGCGTGGCTTTCGAGGGGGCGAAGAACACCGCCATTCGTTTCCACGCTCTCTATCTCCAACCATGAAAAGCCTCACGCTCACCACCCTTGCCCTGTCGATGCTGGGCTCGCTCCATGCCGGCGAGCACGTCTTTTTCGCCTTCGACGACCACGCCATTCCCTGGCGGGACAACGTCGCGGTGACGCCGGAAACGGCGGTGAAGCATCCGGCGAATCCCGTGCTCCGACGCGGTCCCGCGGGCGCGCCCGATCACGGTCACGCCATTCTCTACGGCACCGTGCTCAAGCTCGGCGGAAAATTCCGGATGTGGTACCTGGGCATGTTCGAAACCGAGATCAAGGCTGGCCAGGCCCCCGGCTGGTGGCGGCCGATGTGCTACGCCGAGAGCGAAGACGGTGTGACCTGGACGAAACCCGAACTCGGTCTCGTCGAATTCAACGGCGACACGAAGAACAACATCTGCCTCATCGAGTCCGAGGTTCCCTCGCTGGCGAAGGTGAACGATTTTCTCTCCATCCTCCACGAGCCGGACGATCCCGACCCCGAGCGCCGCTTCAAGTGCGTCTACATCGCTCATCCGCCCTTCGAGGACGTGCGCGGCGGACGCAGCGGGATCGGTCCCGACGAGCGTCGCTGGGGGGCCTTTATCGCGGCCACCAGTCCCGATGGCCTGGCGTGGAAAGTGGTCGGCGACCGTCCCAGGAACGCGGGCAACGAGCGCTTCGAGGTCTCGGGCCTGTATCGTTTCGGGAATTTCTACTACGCGCCGGGCCAGCTCATCTCGCCGTGGACCTGGCGGATGGACGGGAGCGACATCGGTCGGGTGATGATGATGTATCGGTCGTCGGATTTCACGAACTGGTCACGGGCCAAGGCGACGGCCTTCGCCCGTCCCGGACAACTCGCCTCGACGCCGGTGAAGGGCCAGCAGACTCACATGGGCGCGGGATTGTGGAATCGGGGCAACGTGATCGTCGGTCTCTACGGACGCTGGCAGGATGCGCCGGAGAAACCCGTGGACGGCGAATATTGGAACCAGGGCGTGACCGTCGACCTCGGCCTCATCGTGAGCAACGACGGCATTCACTTCCGCGAGCCGATCTCGGATCACGCGGTGATCGAGCGGGGCAAGCCGGGCGAGTGGGACGACATCGCCCTGCTCCAGGGGCACGCCTTCGTCAACGAAGGCGACCGCACCATGATCTGGTATTCGCACTGGGACACGGGAGGCAAGCTGAAGAACATGGAGATCGGTCTCGCGACCTTGCGGCGGGATGGATTTGCTTACCTGTCCAGGAAGGTTTCGGGATCACCGGCCCACGTGGTCACGACGACTTTCCAGGCCGGCGAGGGGAACCGGGTTTTCCTCAACGTCGAGGGCGTTTCGGAAGAGGCGCCGCTGCGGGTGGAACTGCGCGACGAGTTCGATCGGCCCGTTCCGGGATTCTCCGGAGAAAAGGCGGGAAGAGTGACGGTATCGGGGACGCGGGTGGCGGTGGAAGGGTGGGGGGCGTTGCCGGTCGGACCGATGGCGTTGAAGTTGGAATTCCCGGACGCGGAAGGCGTGAAGGTGTACGCGGCATACGTGGAGGGTGAGTAGGGCTGATTAGATTGGGGTGAACAATTTGGGGTGAACAATTTTTGTTTTTCAAGGAGGGAAGCGATGCCGATTCCGTGTGCTGTCGATTTTGTGTTTCTTGCCCCCGTCCGTCTCACTTTCACCACCCTGAAGGCCTGACCAGAAAGAATTTTTCACCCCCAATCTTTTACCCCCATCTTCATGCCCGAGCCCCCCAATCCCTACACCTGGGCCGAGGTTTCCGAGTCCGATTTCGATCTCTGGGATCGAGAGCTGCGCGACTTCGTGCCGACGGACGCCTTCGACGCCCACGCCCATCTCTGGCGGAAACGCGATCTCGGCTCCCCGACTCCGCCGCTCGCTGCCGCCGGACCGGAAGAGGTGACGCGGGCGGTCTACGACGAACGCCTGTCTCTCTGGATGCCGGACCGCTGTCCGACGGGTGGTCTCTTCTTTCCCTTTCCCACGCGCGCGCTCGACGTCGAAGGCGCCAATCGCCATCTCGCCGAGGAGATGCGTGGGGACCCGAACTCACGCGGACTCATGATCGCCACCCCGCGGCAGGATCCGGCCGCGGTGGAGCGTCAACTCGACGCGGACGGCTTCGTCGGCTTCAAGGTCTACCACCTGTTCGCCGAGCGGACCGACAGCCTCTTCGCGCCTTCGGAGGAGTTCATTCCCGAGTGGGCCTGGGAACTCGCCGAC
>JAUIGT010000235.1 GCA_030432615.1 Verrucomicrobiia bacterium | reverse complement strand
CTGGCAGGCCTATGCCGCGCTCATTCCCACCAAGACCGTCGGGGTGAAGGGTGACGAGCGATGCTATGAATATGCCCTGAGCCTGCGGGCCGTAACCAGCGAGGACGCCATGACCGCGGAGTGGGTGCACCTGCCCTACGAATTTCTCGGCGAGGTGTCCAACCGGATTCTCAACGGGGTGGACGGCGTGAATCGCGTCCTCTACGACATCTCTACCAAGCCGCCGGCGAGTATCGAGTGGGAGTGACCTGGCGAAGAGGGGAATCGGTGGTCAGCGGACGGGCGTGAAGGGCGCGGACCTTGGCTACGACCGGATTTCCGCGATCAATCGCTTCAGTTCGGCGGCCGGCCACTGGCCGGGGGCGTTGGCTTCCTGGAGAAATCCGTAGTTCAGGCAGCTGCCGGCGGCCGCGAGGGTGAGGCGGGAGATTTTTCCCAGTGGACCCATGCCCATGGACGCGATGTGAGAGCCGGCACTGGCGAGGGTGTTGGTCAGGAGAAGGAGACTGCTGAGGTCGAGCATGGTGTTGAGCACCATGGCGATCTTGACCACGTCGGCGGCGGAATCGAAGGCCAGCTTGGAGAGCTTCTCCAGGCGGTCCTGAGACATGGGACCTTCGAAATCATGGGCGGAGGCGATGACCGCGACGCCCGCGGCTCTGGCTTCGGAGACCAGGTTTGGCATCTCGGAAAGCGAGCGGGCCTCGATATCCATGAGCGTCGCCAGGGGCAGGAAACGCCGCAGGATTGCCTCTCGCTCTTCCGTGGACAGGTCGCCGGCGCCGCCTTCCTCGGGATGGCGGGCGGTGATCAGGGCCGGAAAGGGGGAGGCCCGGATGGCGTTTTCGACCGCCTCGAGATGATCGCGCAGGTTGTCGAGCCGGAATTCCAGCACGTCGCAGGTGGCGGTGTCGACGGTTCCCGCCAGGATCGGTTCGAGGTCTTCGGGACGATGCACGGTGGCGACGACGCGGGGCGCGCGGAGGAGCGTGTCGAGATCGGGGCGCGGCATGAGTGGGAAGGGATTGCGTTGCCAATCCCATACACCCGATTTGCGCCATTCCAAGCTCCGCCGTCGCTTTCGGGCTGGCGCGTGACGATGCATTGCGTAGTCTTCGCGCCATGAAGATCATCGACTCTCCCGGCAAGAGACAGACGCAGCAGGAGCGCTACGAGAAGACGCGCACGCTCATCTATCCCGATTCCGGCCTCGCCAGCCGAGAATTGGCGGCGGAGGTGGGGGAATTGATCCGGTTGCGGCAGGCCAAGGGAGAGAGCGTGGTGTTGGGACTTGCCACCGGTTCGACGCCGGTGCCCTTCTACCGCGAACTGATCCGCCTGCATCGAGAGGAAGGGCTCGGCTTTGGCAATGTGACCACTTTCAACCTGGATGAATACTACGGGCTCGCTCCTGATCACCGGGAAAGCTACTGCCAGTTCATGCGGGACCAGTTGTTCGATCACATCGACATTCCGCGGGAAAATATCAACATTCCCGACGGCACGGTGCCCCTGGATCGGGTCTATGATTCGTGCCTGGCCTACGAGGCGAAGATCGAGGCGGCCGGGGGACTCGACATCCAGATCCTCGGTATCGGCCGGACCGGTCACATCGGTTTCAACGAACCGGGATCCTCGAAGGATTCCATCACCCGCATGATCACGCTCGACCGGGTGACGCGGAAGGACGCGGCGGCCGACTTTCTCGGGGAGCAGAACGTGCCGCGGTTTGCCGTCACCATGGGGGTGGGCACCATCCTCAAGGCCCGCCGGCTGGTGCTGATGGCCTGGGGCGAGAACAAGGCGGAGATTGTCCGCGAGGCGGTGGAGGGCGAAGTCACCGACCAGGTCTCGGCGAGTTTCCTCCAGGAGCACGACAACGCGACTTTTCTCATCGATACGGCGGCGGCTTCCCGCCTCACGAGGCGCAGCTATCCCTGGCTGGTCGGTTCGGTTTCCTGGGACGACGCCATGACCCGGCGCGCGGTGGTGTGGCTGGCCAAGAAACTGGAGAAGCCGGTTCTCAAGGTGATCGAGGAGGAGTACAACGAGACCGGGGTGGGGGAACTGCTGACCGCGGCGGGTCCGGCCTACCAGGTGAATATCGGCGTTTTCAACCAGTTGCAGCACACCATCACGGGCTGGCCCGGAGGAAAACCCGGCGCCGACGACAGCAATCGGCCCGAGCGGGCGCAACCGCATCCCAAGCGGGTGCTGATCTTCAGTCCCGAGCCGCACGATGCCTTCGTCGGGATGGGCGGCACCATCGATCGGCTCGTGGAGCAGGGGCACGAGGTGCGCATCGCCACCCAGACTTCGGGCAACCTCCGCGTCAGCGATGTGGCCGCCTACAAGTTCGCCAGCGTGGTTCGCGAGATGGCGGAGATCATCGGCGGGCAGGGATGGGAGGGGCAGTTGTCCTACGCGAACGACATCATCGGCCAACTCGAGGACAAGGGAGAGTTCGGACTGGATCCCGATCGTGTGCGGAAACTGAAGGGGCTCATTCTTCGGGGGGAAGCGCGCGACGCGGCAAGGGTCTGTGGGGTCGGGGACGAGGCGCTGCGCTTTCTCGACATGCCTTTCTACGAGGCGGGACGCTATCGGCGTTTCAATCTCACCGACGCCGACGTTTCCATCATGCGTGATCTTCTCGGCGATTACCAGCCACACCAGATTTACCTGACGGGGGACGTGGCCGACCCGAGCAGCCTGCAGGCCCTGTGTTTCCGGGCCTTCGAACAGGCCTTGCCGGAAGACGGCTGGCTGGATGGCTGCCGCGTGTGGCTGTATCGCGGAAAAGAGGCCCCGTTGGCCGCGCACGAGATCGACATGGCGGTTCCGATGAGTCCCGACCAGTTGGCCCTGAAATCGCAGTCGCTGCGAAAGTTCCAATCGATCAACGCCGACGAACTGGAGACGCCCGAGCGCAATCGGGAGACCGCGCGAGAATACGATCGCCTCGGCATGGCCGAATACGAAGGCATCGAAGCTTTCCAGCGCTGGCGCCGATCGAAATAGGGTGGGTGGCCAAATTGGCGGACTGGTCGGCGCGAGTCCATTTGTTGGCTGGCAAGGCGCGTCGAACGGCGTTGGGCGAGCCCAACAGAGTGTGACGGAACGCAGCCAGGCGGAAAATGGGCTGCGGATTCGGAAAAATCGCCGCTCGCGGCGCTGAGTTTTTCCCCATTTCTTATCCCATCCGAGCGGTGCGGGAATTTGTCCACACACCCTGGTCGAAGGGGCCGATGCCTCCGCGGAATCTCAGCTCGTGGCTTCCCGCGGCCGAGCCTCGGGTTGTTTGCCGAGAGTGGCAACCAGTCCCGCGCCGAAACCGAGCCCGTGTCCCAGACCCCACCCAAGGCGAGCGAGGGTGATGTGCGAGTGTGACCAGGTCTGGTGAATCCATTCACCGAGGTGGTAGCCGATCGAATGGAAGGCGAACAGCATCAGGAACGAGGGGAGCCATCTCCCGGGTCTCCCGGTGCCCGCCCGAAATACGAGGGTCATCAGGGCGAGACCGAGGAAGGAGCCGGCGAGTTCGCCGAGCTTGTTGTGAAAGAGACTCCAGAGCGCGACCCACGAGATCGCATAGGCAACGAACCCCAAGGTATAGGTTGCAAGAAATCGTCCCCAGGAAATCGAGTTTCGCATCAGGGGATAGAGAGAAAGTGATCCAAGGATCAGAAAAACAACGGTGCAGGCCGTGTAGAGAACGAGGGGAGAATGAAAGGCGTTGAAAGCCCAGCAGCCATAGGCGGCGAGAGTGACCAGGGTAAATCCGAGTAGCGAAAGTAGCGGAAGGCGAAGCGACGATTTCATGAATACGATAGTGGCGGAGCGGACGTGGGCTGTGGAAGGAAGAATACGGTGAGCGGGCAGGGGGAAAGTTCGAGAGTGGGGAGACGGTTGTTTGCAAGGTATTGATGGCCTACCCGGCTGCGGGCTCCTCATGGAACCATGGATTCCATGGCTATTTGCAGGTGGAAAGTCGCGGGCGCGTCTGAACGGCGGGGCGAGTGTGGTGATTCACTGATCGAGGAAAACTCGTTTGCTTTATATCGGTTTTACCATAGCCTTGCGCCTCCCCCGAACTATCAGAAAAACAACTACCCTGGAATTATGGCAGTACGATACGATCAGAAAACCAAGGATGAAGTGGTCGCTTTCATCCAGGAATACAATGCAAAGAACGGCCGAGGAGGACAGAGTGCCGCGGCTGAAAAGTACAAGATCAGCCCCATCACGATCGCGAACTGGCTCAAGAAGGCCGGTGTGAAGAAAGGGCGCAAGACCAAGGCGAAGACGAAAGCCTCCTCCGGTCCCGCCCGTGCCCGCAAGGCGGCACCTTCCACTTCGTCCGTGACCGATGTCCTCCAGCGGATGGCGGCGATCCAGGCGGAAATCGACAGCCTGCAGGCGGAGTTCGATCAATTGAAGGGGCGCCTTTGAGCAGCCCTTCGTTCCTGGGGTCTCCGAGAGCCCTCATTCGATTTTGGAAAGGATCGCCCGGTTGCCGGGCGGTCCTTTCTTGTCTTCGGGTGTGACGGTTGCAACCCGGTGGAACGTCGATATGGTTGACGTGCCGATGCCCCACCATTTCCGTTCCCGTCCCCAAGTTCGTTTTCTTCATTTCGCCTTTTCCGATACCGCCTTGGCGATCGGTCTTTCGATGGCGATGTTGCTACTCGTTCCGATGAACAGTTCAGGCCAGGCGGCCAATCCATTCATCGTCGTCGATGCCAACCACAAGAAGGTGCTTCTCGAGAACGAGGGTGATCGCAAGGTGCCGGTGGCAAGCCTGACCAAGGTGGCGACGGCCCTGGTTGCGCTCGATTGGATCTATGCCCGCAACGGGGACAAGAATGCGGAAATGATCGTTCCTCCTTCCGCCGCCACCATCGGGGGAGCGAATCCCTTGGGCATGCAGCCGGGGGATCGGATCACGGTCAGGGACGCGGTCTATGCGGCCTTGATGGCCTCGGACAATGTCTCCGCGGAAACGCTTGCGATTCATTTCGGACAGCAGATGCAGCGGAGCATCGGAACCAACAACCCGATGGAGGCCTTCGTGAACCAGATGAATGCGCTGGCGCACGAGTTGGGCATGAACCGGACGAAGTTCGTCAATCCCCACGGTCTCGATCACCAGTCGCGTTATGGCACCTCGACGGCGCGCGACATGGCCCGGCTCATGATCTATGGGCTGCGGAATCCGTCCTTCAATTTCATCGTCGCCCAGAACACGCGCGACATCTCCTACCTTCGCGGCGGCCAACCGATGGGATTCACCATCAAGAACACCAACCAACTGCTCGGGAAATATGGAGTCGATGGCGGCAAGACGGGCAGCACCCGCCGAGCCGGGGATTGCCTCATCGCGACCTCGCGCAAGCCGGACCGTTTCGTGCCGGTCAACACCAACCAGAAGCAACGGATTCCCTATCGCCTGGTCACGGTGGTGCTGGGTTCTCCGGATCGATTCGGACAGACCGCCGGTCTCATCCAGCAGGGATGGGCCGCCTACGATGGTTGGGTCGCCTCGGGTATGCGGGTTTCCGATCCCAACGAAATTTTGTCGATCGGGAACTAGACAGCTCTCCGGGTTCCGTTTAGGGCACTGCCATCATGAGAATCGGATTGCTGAACGGCGGCGGTGACTGCCCGGGACTCAACGCGGTGACCCACGGAGTCGTGGGCGCGGCCACGCAACTCGGCTGGGAGGTCGTCGGCTTCCGCGACGGCTACGAGGGATTGCTCCCGCCGGGCGACTACAAGATCCTCGATGCCGAGAAGGCGCGGGGGATCATCCGCCAGGGAGGCACCATCCTCGGCACCACCAACCACGGGCATTTTTCCTCCAAGCACGGCAGTGGCGAGGTCGCCAAGATTCCCGCCGAACTCATGAAACAGGCGCGTTCGACCCTGGGAAACCTGGGGATTGAGGCCCTGATCTGCGTGGGCGGTGACGGCACGCTGACGACCGCCCTGCAGTTCAGCGAGGAGGGCTTTCCCATCATCGGAGTACCGAAGACCATCGACAACGATCTCAAGGCCACGGCGATGACCTTCGGTTTCGACTCCGCGACCCAGGTGGTGGTCGATGCCCTCGACCGGCTCCAGACGACCGCCAGCAGCCACAAGCGGGTCATGGTCCTGGAGGTGATGGGACGTCATGCGGGATGGATCGCCCTCTACGGTGGCATCGGCGGCGGTGCCAACATCATCCTGATCCCGGAGATTCCGTTCCACGTGGAGAATCTCGTACGCGTGATCCGCGAGCGGGAGGCGGCGGGCAATCACAGCACGCTCATCGTGGTTGCCGAAGGAGCGGCCCCGGCGGGTGGCGCCCAGACCATCGAGAGCGCCAGCGACGATGGAGAGTATCGGCTCGGTGGCATCGGCGAACAGGTCACCGCCGAGCTGCAGCGACTCACCGGGAAGGAGACGCGCTCGTGCACGCTCGGGCATCTCCAGCGCGGCGGGTCGCCGACGAGTTTCGACCGCGTGCTGGGAACCCGCTTCGGGGTGCATGCGGTGAAATTGATAGAACGAAAAGAATTCGGGCGTATGGTTTCCTACCAGCGCTACCACGTGGGATCGGTCACGATCGCCGAGGCGGTATCTCAGTTGAACCTGGTCGATCCCGAGGGCGAAGTCGTGGAAACGGCTCGCGGCGTGGGGATCTCCTTCGGCGACTGAGTTTTTCGCCGAGATGCCTCGCGAGAAACGCCCATCGCGAGCGCCGGTATCACCTGCCAATTGTCATCCGTTTCATCCATGGAACCTCTCCTCGAACTCCTTCAACAGAACGCCAAGCTCACCGCCAGCGAACTGGCCGATCGACTCGGCCAGGACGAAACCTCCATCGCCCAGCGGATCGCCGAAATGGAGCGCGAGAAGGTCATTCTCGGCTACCACGGCGTCATCGATCGCGACAAGGCGGGGAACCACAACGTCGCGGCATTGATCGAAGTGAAGCTGACCCCGGAACGGGAGGGCGGCTTCGACCGCCTGGCCGAGCGGATCGCCCGCTTCGACCAGGTGAGCAGCTGCTACCTCATGAGCGGAGGATACGACCTCGCGGTGTTCGTGGAGGGCGAGGACCTGCGCGAGGTGGCCCGCTTCGTCACCGAGAAACTCAGCACCCTGGACGGGGTGCTTTCCACCGCCACTCATTTCCAGCTCAAGGTCTACAAGCAGAGCGGTTTCCTCGCCGGAGCCGAGACCGAGCCCGAGCGGCTTGCCGTGACCCCCTGAGTCGGAGCCGGAACGACGCTGACCAGGGAGTTTCCTCCCGTTCCGCGTCCCCGTTCCCGTCGTTGTCGCTGCCGACCTTACGACCGTTTTTCCTTTGCCTTCTCTCTATATGTCCAAACGCCTCGAGGATCGCATCGCCCGCCAGGTCGCCCAGATTCCCCGCTCGGGAATCCGGGACTTCTTCGAACTGGTGCAGGGGCGAGATGACGTCATTTCCCTGGGAGTCGGCGAGCCGGATTTCGCCGCGCCGTGGCACATTCGCGAGGCCGCTATCTACGCCCTGGAGCGGGGGCAGACCAGCTACACTTCGAACCTCGGACTGCTCTCCCTGCGTCGCTCCATCAGCCGCTACATCGAGAGCCACTGTGGCGTCGCCTACGACCCCGCCCGCGAGGTGCTGGTGACGGTGGGGGTGTCCGAGGCGCTCGACCTGGCCTGCCGCGCGCTGCTTGATCCCGGTGACGAGGTGATCTATCACACGCCCTGTTACGTCAGCTACAGCCCGAGCATCGTCATGGCCTACGGTGTCGCCGTCTCCGTGGAGACGCGGGTGGAGGACGAGTTCGTCCTCAAGGCGGAGGATGTGGCCGCGGCCATCACGCCCCGGACCAAGATGCTGATGCTGAATTTTCCCACCAACCCCACCGGAGCCGTGGAGCCGGTCGAGGAACTGGAAAAGATCGCCGCCCTGGCCGTGGAGCACGATCTCATCGTCATCACCGATGAAATCTACAGCGAGCTGACCTACGCCGACGAGGACCAGGGGCAGACGCCCCGCGCCCATGTCTCCATCGCCTCGATGCCGGGCATGCGGGAGCGGACCATCCTACTGCATGGATTCTCGAAAGCCCATGCCATGACCGGTTTTCGCCTCGGCTATGCCTGCGCGCCGCAGGTGCTCACCGAGGCCATGATGAAGATCCACCAGTATTCCATGCTCTGTGCGCCCATCATGAGCCAGCTGGCCGCGGTGGAGGCGCTCGAGAACGGGGCGCCCGAGGTCGAGCGCATGCGTCGGGCCTACGCGCAGCGACGCAACCTGCTCCTGAAGCGGTTCGGCGAGATGGGAATGCCCTGTTTCCCCCCGGGGGGCGCCTTCTACGCCTTTCCCGATGTTCGCAAGTTCGGTCTCTCGAGCCAGGACTTCGCGCTCCGGTTGCTGGAGGAGGAAAGTGTCGCCGTGGTGCCGGGCAGCGCGTTCGGCGAAGCGGGCGAGGGATGCGTTCGGGCCTGCTACGCGACCGGCATGGACCAACTGAAGATCGCGCTGGAGCGCATCGGAAATTTCGTCAGCCGCCTCCCATCCTGATTTCCCTCCCTTCTACCGATGCCCCGAATCACCAAAGCAGTCATTCTCGCCGCCGGACGAGGCACCCGCATGCGGGAGCTCACCGACGATCTTCCCAAGCCGATGATCGAGGTTCGCGGCCGCCCCATCCTGGAACACATCGTCAGCGGCCTGGCGTCCAACGGCGTCACCGAGTTTCTCATCGTGGTCGGCTACCGGAAGGAAGTGGTCATGGGCCATTTCCGCGACGGCGAGGCCTTCGGCGTGAAGGTCGGTTACGTCGAGCAGGTCACGCAGGACGGCACCGGCAAGGTGGTCGAACTGGGGCGCGAATTCACCGGCGACGATCCGTTCGTCCTCAGCTACGGCGACATCCTGGTGGCGCCGGAGGCCTATGCGCCGCTCGTCGATTTCACGGAGGTCGATGCCAAGCTCACCGTGAAGCGCGACGAGGACGTGCGCAAGGGAGGGGCCGTGTTCATCGAGGACGGATGGGTCACGGATCTCATCGAGAAGCCGGAGGAAGGTCAGCCGACCAGTCCCTATTACAACGCCGGGATCTACGCGTTTTC
>JAUIGT010000234.1 GCA_030432615.1 Verrucomicrobiia bacterium | reverse complement strand
AGGATATCGGCCGAGCCCACCGGCTCGCCAAGGCCTTCCGTGCCGGCACGGTCTGGGTCAACTGCTACAACATCTTCGATTCCGCCCTGCCCTTCGGCGGCTACAAGGAGAGTGGCTGGGGGCGCGAGATGAGCGAGGAGGCTCTGGAACTCTACACCGAGACGAAGGCGGTGGTGGTCGGCCTGTGAACGCCGTTCCCCCACCGTCCATCGGTCGGTGATGCCCGACATGAACTGCTCGGAGTGCCAGGCCGAACTCCCCCCCAAGGCGAAGTTCTGCTCCCAATGCGGAACGGCGGTCCCGTCTTCGTGCCCGAGTTGCGGCATCGAGACTCCTCCGGGCGCGAAATTCTGCCACGAATGCGGCACTTCGCTGGCCGTGGTCGGGGGCGGCGCCTCCGCGACGGCGCCCTCCTCCGCTCCGGGCGGCCCCTCCCCCCTCCTGGAGCCCCTGAAGGCTCCGCCCATCAGCGCCCCGGTTCCCACCCTCGCGCACCGGACCGGCGAACTCGCCAGCGAACTTTCCGGTCTCATGAAGACATCCGATGGCGGCCATGCCGAACGCCGCCAATTGTCGGTGATTTTCAGCGACCTCGCCTCCTTCACCCAGCTCTCGCAAGAACTGGACCCCGAGGATCTCAACGCCGTCGTCCACGAGTACTACGAGGTGTGCCGCGCCGTCTGCGATCGATACAACGGAAAGATCGCGAACTACCTCGGGGATGGCGTGCTGATCTTCTTCGGGTATCCCGCCGCCCACGAGGACGACGCCCATCGCGCGGTCCGGACAGGGCTGGCCATCGTCGAGGGCATCCTCGCCCTGAGCCAGCGACTGGAGCACGCCCTCGGGCATCCGCTCGCGGTGCGTGTCGGCATTCACACCGGACTGATGATCACCGACGACGACCGCGGTGGCGACTGGCAGAAGATGGCGCTCGGCGACACCCTCAACATCGCCGCCCGCATCCAGTCGGTCGCCCGGGAAAATTCCGTCGTCATCAGCCAGGCGACTCGCGAGCTGGTGGAGGGATTCTTTTCCTACCAGAGCATCGGCTCCCACCAACTGAAGGGGGTGGAAACGCCCCAGGATCTTTTCCGCGTCACCCACGAGAGCACCGCCCGCAGCCGACTCGAGGCCATCGAACGCTCCGCCCTGACACCAATGACGGGCCGGGACGAGGAGACGGAGATCCTCCTGAGGGAGTGGGAACTGGCGAGCCAGGGCGAGGGTCGCGTGCTCCTGATGCGGGGCGAGGCGGGCATCGGGAAATCCCGGCTCGTGCAGATGCTCAAGGAGCACGTCGCCAGCCTGCCCGACGCCTGGATGACGCCCTGCCAGTGCTCGCCCTACCACCAGAACACGGCGATGCACCCCTACATCGACCTCATCGAGCGGGTGGTGCTGAAGTTCGACCGATCCGAAAGCGTCCGCGAAAAGCTGAAGAAACTGGAGGGCATGCTGGTCCAGTACGGATTTCACATTCCCGAAGCCCTGCCGATCTTCGGCGCCTTTCACTCTCTCCCCCCGGAAGCCGGATACACCCCCTCCACCGCGGAACCCTCCCAGCAGCGGCGCTTCTACATGGACTCCATGCTCCGCATCCTGCGAGAGCGTTCGGAAAAGCAGCCGCTCCTCTTCGTCGTCGAGGACCTTCACTGGATCGACCCGACCTCGCTGGAAACGCTCAAGGAGATTGCCGACGGTCTCGAGGGACACCGGATGCTCGCCCTTTTCACCGCCCGGCTGGAGTTCGAATCGCCGTGGGGAGACCATCCCCGGGTGCAATCGCTCGACCTCGACCGTCTGCCCGCCGAAAAAATCCGCTCGATCTGTCGACGGGTCGCCCGGGGCAAAGGCCTGCCGGACGAAGTCCTCGAGCAGATCATCCAACGCGCCGACGGCATCGCCCTGTTCGCGGAGGAACTCACCAAGATGATCATCGGCTCCGCGCTGCTGGAGGAGCGGGGTGACCACTTCGAACTGGTCGGCCCCCTGCCGGAACTGGCGATTCCCAGCACCCTGCAGGACTCGCTGATGGCGCGCCTGGACAAGCTCTCCACCGTCAAGGAAATCGCCCAGATTGCCGCCGTCATCGGACGCAGCTTCACCTACGAACTGATTCGCTGTCTCTCTCCCGTCGAGGATGCCGTGCTGCGCCACAGCCTGGGCCAACTGGTCGAAGCCGACCTCCTCACCCGCGAGAGCGATTCGCCCGAGGCACCCTACCACTTCGCCCACGCCCTCATCCAGGAAGCGGCCTATCAGTCGCTGGTCAAGACCCGTCGCCGTCGCTACCACCTCCAGATCGCCGAGGCCATCGAGGAGCATTTCCCCGAGGTGACCGGTTTCGAACCCGAGGTCCTCGCCTACCACTACGCCAAGGCACGGGAAGGTCAGCGGGCTGTTCCCTATCTCCAGAAGGCGGGGGACCGGGCTTCGGAACGCTCCTCCCACAAGGAAGCGATCGTCCACTACCAGCGCGCGCTGGAAACCATTCGGCAACTTCCTCGCAACCACCAGATCTGGCAGACCGAGATCGAGCTGCTCATCGGGCTCGGGGTCTCGCTGACCGCGATTCACGGCTACGGCGCGGAAGACGTGCGCCGCACCTACTCCCGGGCGCGCGATCTCTGCGAGCAGGTCGGAAACATGGGAAAGCTCTTCCAGGCCCGCTACGGTCTCTGGCGACTCCGCATGCTGAGGGCGGAATACGACATCGCCACCCGCCAGGGAGAGGAGTTGCTGGAACTCGCCCAACGACAGGAAAACGACGCCTTTCTCATCGCCGCTCACCGATCCCTGGGATCCACCCTTTTCTACCGGGGCCAGTGGCGGCCCGCGCGCGAACACGTCGAGACCGTGATTCGCATGACCACCGGGCCGGAATACGGCGACGATACCCTGATCCGCGATATCTACGATGTCGTCGATCCCCGCGTCACCTGCCATTCCTACCGCGCCTGGATTCTCTGGATGCAGGGCTTCCCCGACCAGGCGCGGGCGGAGAGCCAGCGTGCCCTCGATCTCGCCGACCAGTTCGAGCACCCCTTTTCCCAGGCCCTCGCGAGGAGTTTCGCCACCTGGCTTCACCAGTTCATCGGCGACGTGGAAAAAGTGGTCGAACTTTCGAAGGCCGCCATTTCCCTCTCGAACGAATACGGCTTTTCCTTCTGGGTAGGATGGGGTCGGGTGCTCCAGGGGTGGGCCGAGGCCCGTCGCGGCGCGGATGCCGAGGAATCCATCACCCGGATTCACGAGGGCCTCGCCTTCTGGCGGGAAAAGGGTTCCGATCTCGGCCGCGGCTACTTCCTTTGCCTGCTCGCCGAGACGCACCTGAACACCGGCGGTTGGGCCTCCGCTCTCGATGCCCTCGCCCAGTCGCAGTCCTTCGCCGACCAGCGTGACGAGCGCTACTGGGAATCCGAACGCATCCGCCTGAAAGGCGAGCTTTCCCGCGCCCGCAGCAACGATTCGCCCCAGGCGGAAACCCACTTTCGCCAGGCACTCGAGATCGCCACCGAACAGGACACCCTCTCCCTCCAGCTTCGGGCCGCCACCAGCCTGGCGCGCCACCTCCATGACCAGGTGCGTGGAACCGAAGCCCGCGCCGCGCTCGAGCCGATCTACGAACGCTTCACCGAGGGATTCGAAACGCCGGATCTGGCCGCGGCCCGCGAGCTGCTGGAATCGCTCGGCTGACGGGAGAGAAAATCAGCGAGCCCTTGCCCGGGAAATTTGCTAGGATTCCCGAGCAACATGATTCGGGCCGCCATATTTCTCCTCCTGATTGTCATGCCCATCGGAGCGTCTTCCGAGGAATCGTGGCGCCCGCTCGTGACGACCTATTGTCTCGACTGTCACGATGGTCTTTCGGAGAAAGGCGGAATCAATCTCGAACCTCTCCTCGAGGCCCCGCTCGCGGATCACCGCGACACCTGGGAACGAGTCGTCCGCCAGCTCGATGCCCGCCAGATGCCGCCACTCGACAGGGAACGCCCCAAGGATCTCGAGTATGCGACCACGGTCAACGACCTCGTGTCGCGTCTCGACCAGATCGCGGCTCAGCGTCCCCGTCCCGGTCGAACCTCGACCATCCGCCGTCTCACCCGCACCGAATACGGAAACGCCATCCGCGACCTGCTGGCGCTGGAGCTCGATGTCGCGGAACTGCTGCCCGCCGACGAATCGAGCGACGGCTTCGACAACATCACGGTCGGCGATCTCTCCCCCGCCCTGCTCGACCGCTACCTCGTCGCGGCACAGAAGATCAGCCGGCTCGCGGTCGGATCGGAACCGGGACGTCCCGACGGCCGCACCGTCCGCCTACCCGCTGACCTCACCCAGGAGGACCGTGTCGAGGGGTTGCCCCTCGGCACTCGCGGCGGCGGACTGATCCGGCATCATTTTCCGCGGGATGGCACCTACGAAATCCAGGTCCGCCTCACTCGCGACCGCAACGATCTCGTCGAAGGATTGGGCGGACAGCACGAGCTGGTCTTTCTCATCGACGGCGCACAGGAAGCCTCACTCGAATTGCTCCCCCCGAAGGACAAGCGGGATCACACCGGATACGACGCGGACCTGAAGGTCCGGATTCCGGTCCGGGCGGGCACCCGGGATGTCGGCGTCACCTTCGTGAAGGCGTCGTCCCCGGTGGAGGAAACCTTTCGCCAGCCCTACGAGGCCCACTTCAACTACTACCGCCATCCGCGTCTCTCTCCCGCCCTCTACGAAATCTCCCTCCTCGGTCCCTTCGACGCTTCCGGCCCCGGGGACACCGCCAGCCGGCACCGGATTTTCACCGCCCGTCCGAAGGAGAAGGAAACGCCCGAGATCGCTGCCCGGAAAGTGCTGGCTCCCCTGCTGAGGCAAGCGTGGCGCCGGCCCGTCACCAATACCGATGTCGATAGACTGCTTCCCTTCGTCCAGGACACCATGACGGACGGCGGCAGTTTCGAGGACGGCATCGAGTCGGCCCTCGCCGCCATCCTCGTCAGTCGGGAATTTCTCTTCCGCACCGAGACCGCCCCCGAAGGTCTCGCGCCCGGCACCCCCTATCCCGTCGCCGATCTCGATCTCGCCTCGCGCCTCTCCTTCTTTCTCTGGAGCAGCCTGCCGGACCAGGAATTGCTCGACCTCGCCGAACGCGGAGAGCTTTCCGATCCCGCCACCTTGGAATCCCAGGCCCGACGGATGCTGTCCGATTCGCGGGCGGATTCGCTGGTCTCCAACTTCGCCGACCAGTGGCTCTACCTGCGAAACCTGGAAACGATCACGCCGGACGGCCGCCTCTTCCCCGGGTTCGACGACAACCTCCGCCAGGCCTTCCGCCGGGAAACCGAGTTGCTTGTCTCCGAGGTCATTCGCGAAGATCGGTCCGTGCTCGACCTGCTACGGACCGACACCGGCTGGCTCAACGAGCGCCTCGCCAAGCACTACGGCATTCCCCATGTCTACGGGCCGCGATTCCGACGCGTCGTCCTCGATGATGAGGTCCCGCGCGGCGGTCTGCTTCGCCATGGAAGTCTCCTCACCGTCACCTCCTATGCCACCCGCACCTCGCCGGTGATTCGTGGCCACTGGATCCTGGAGAACCTGCTCGGAACTCCACCACCGCCACCGCCGCCCAACGTGCCCGCCCTCGACGACAACACCGTTTCCGCCGACCTGCCCATCCGCGAGCGTCTCGCCGCCCACGCCGGGAAAGCCGCCTGTGCCAGCTGCCACCAGGTCATGGATCCCGTCGGCTTCGCCCTGGAGAACTTCGACGCTGTCGGCCGCTGGCGGGATCTCGACCAGGGACGCCCCGTCGATGCCACCGGCGGCCTGCCGGATGGAAGTGAATTCGAAGGCGTCGAGGGACTGGAGCGGGCGCTGCTGGAAAACCCGGAACGCTTCGTCCGCACCTTGGCCGAAAAACTTCTCACCTACGCCCTCGGCCGCGGCATAGAGCCGAGCGATGCTCCGACGATCCGAGAAGTCGTCCGAAGCGCCGCGGAAAACGACTATCGCTTTTCTTCGGTAGTCACCGCCCTCGTCCAAAGCCCGCCGTTCACGATGCGGATGAGTGACGTCGAAAATTGACTCGCCACTTGAGATCCCATTACCCTTTCACCGCGTTCCTGAATTCCTTTCCCCATGCACTTCCTGACCCGCCGCGCCCTCTCCCGCCGCACCGTGCTCCGTGGCATGGGCGCATCCCTCTCCCTGCCCTTCCTCGACGCCATGGTGCCCGCGTTACGGGCAGGCACTGCCGTTCCCGCCAAGCGGCTCGGCTTCGTCTTTATGCCGATGGGCGCGGACCTCAGCCGTTGGACACCACGCTCGGAGGGAGCCCTCGACAAGCTTTCCCCCATCCTCGATTCCCTCGCACCAATCCGGGATCACCTCGCCGTCTACACCAATTTCGAACTGCAACCGGCCTACCCCGGGAGCCACGCCACCTCGAATTCGGCCTTCCTCAGCGCCGCCCGCGCCAAGTTGACCGAGAGTACCGACTACTTTCTCGGCACCACCGTCGACCAGATCGCGGCGAAGGAGATCGGGCAGGCCACCGCCCTGCCCTCGCTGGAGCTTGCCACCGATCTTACCAAGACCGTCGGCCAGTGCGACAATGGCTACGCCTGCGTCTACCAGAACAACCTCAGTTGGTCCTCGCCGACCACGCCCCTCCCGGCCGAGGCGCATCCCCGGCTCGTCTTCGAGAAACTCTTCGGCGAGGGCGGCAGCAAGGCTGAACGCCAGGCCGCCCTTCGGAGGCGCGCCAGCCTCCTCGACTTCGTGAAGGAGGACATGAATCGTCTCAAGCGGGAACTCGGCCCTGCCGATCGTTCGCGGGTCGATCACTACCTCGATTCGGTTCGCGAAGTGGAGCGACGGATTCAAAAGGCCGAAACGGGCGTGGCCGAGAATCCGGAACCCGACCTCGACCGCCCCATGGGAGTGACGGCCTCCTACGCCGACCATGTTCGCCTGATGTTCGATCTCCAGCTGCTGGCAATGCAGGGCGACGTCACCCGGATCTCCACCTTCCAGCTCGCCCGCGAAACCAGCAACCGCACCTACCCCGAGATCGGCGTGCCCGATCCGCATCACCCGCTCTCTCATCACGGCAACGATCCCGCCAAGATCGAGCGGATGTCGAAGATCAACGCCTTCCACGTCTCCCTCTTCGCCGAGTACCTGCAAAAACTCGCCGCCACTCCCGAGGCCGGTGGATCCCTGCTCGACCACTCGCTGATTCTCTACGGCAGCGGCATCGGCAATCCCAACGTCCACGATCACACCAACCTGCCCATCCTGCTGGCCGGAGGCAAACCGACCGGATTCCGCGGAAATCGCCACGTCCGTTTCGAGGAGCCCGTTCCCCTGGCGAACCTTCACCTCACCCTGCTGGACCGAGCTGGCGTGAAACGGGAGAAATTCGGCGACAGCGACGGGATGGTGGCGATCTGAACCACCTGACCTTCCATGCATTTCCAACTTCGATTCTTCTTAAAGCTGTCGGCCTTTCCCGTCCTGGTGTTGGGCATTCTCTCCATCGCGCCACCATCTACGTTTCTCACCAGCGAGTTCCTCATCGGGACGAAGGTTGAGCGCCAGCTCATGACTTTGCGGAGCCAGGCTCAATCCATCGCCGTCGAAGAAGGCTTTTCTCCGGCCCCCTTGGACGAAGCCATTCAGGCAATTCTCGAAGACAACCGGCAGATCATCGACTCAGCTCGCGACCGTCAGAGCGCGATACCGATTCGGATGTTTGTCACTGTTCTCATCATCGTCCTGGTGGTCGCGCTGCTCATCACCTTGCTGCGCTCCTGGAAAGCGGACGTGACGCGCCTGTCCCGAAACCTGAACAGCCGAAGCCCCACTGACCCATGATCAGCACCTCCTTCAGGATTGGGGTGATTGCCTTCGGTTTGCTTTCCTTGGCCGTCGTGGCGACTTCCGCAAACGACCTCCTGGACGCTACCTACCACGATCGGACCGACCAGGCGCATGCTCTGCTACGCGAAGGCGCTGACCCAAACGAAAAGAATCCCTACGGCGTCTTCCCTCTCTCCATTGCCTGCCGCAACGGGAACGCGAAGATCGTGGCGGCGCTCCTCGAAGCCGGCGCAGATCCGAATGCCTCGCTCATCGGTGGTGAAACTCCGCTCATGACCGCGGCCCGGACCGGGATTCCCGAAGTGGTCCGCCTCCTGCTCGACGCCGGCGCCAAGGTCGATGCCACCGAGCGGAACGGACAAACCGCCCTGATGTGGGCCGCCGCCGAGGGCCACGCCGCCGTGGTGAAACAACTCATCGACGCCGACGCCGATCCGAAACGCACACTGAAATCCGGTTTCACCCCCATGCTTTTCGCCGCTCGCAACGGCCACTCCGAAACCGTCGCCGTCCTCCTTGAAGCCGGGGTCGATGTCAACCTGGCTACCCAGACCGGGAACGGAGGCCGCGGACTACCGAAAGGCACCAGCGCCCTCCGGATCGCGGTGGAGAACGGCCACTTCGAAACCGCCGTCGCTCTCCTCGACGCCGGCGCTGACCCCGACGACCAGCGTTCCGGCTTCGCTCCGCTCCATGTTCTCACCTGGGTCCGGTATCCCCACCGCGGCGACGGAATCGATGGGCTGCCGCCCCCCGAGGGATCCGGAAAACTCGACAGCCTCGAGTTCGCCCGGCTCCTCGTCGAGAAATACGGCGCCGACATCAACCTGCGGCTGAAAGACGGCGGCAGTGGAGGCGCGAAATTCGGCACCAGGAACGCCACGCCGTTTCTCCTCGCCGCGCACCGTGCCGACCTTCCCTACCTGGAACGGCTCCTCGAACTCGGCGCCGATCCGAGCCTCACCAATGCCGACGGCACCACCGCGCTGCTCGCCGCCGCAGGGGTCGGCAGCCGGGCTCCGGAGGAGGAAGCCGGTACCGAGAAGGAACGCCTCACCGTCCTTCCCTGGTTGCTGGACCTCGACCTGGACGTGAACGCCATCGACAAGCAGGGAGAAACGGCCATGCATGGCGCCGCCTACAAGAACGTGCCCGGCGTCGTCGAATGGCTGGCAAAGAACGGAGCCGACATCACCCTCTGGAACCAGAAGAACCGGCGCGGTTGGACGCCGCTGCTCATCGCCCAGGGATTCCGCCCCGGCAACTTCAAGCCCGACGCCGCCACCATCGCCGCGATCGAGAAAATCATGCGCGCCGAGGGCATTGAACCACC
>JAUIGT010000233.1 GCA_030432615.1 Verrucomicrobiia bacterium | reverse complement strand
GGTCCCCTGGTTCCCGCCGTCGCCGACCTGCCCGTGCCGGTTCACGTGAAATCCGCCCTCACCGAAGGAGTCGGCCAGGTCCCGCTTTTCCAGCCCATCACCAACGTCACCGCCTGGTTGGGTGACATCAAGCGCGCCGAAGAGCATCGGCTGTCTTCTGCCGATGCCGCCGTTCCCATCCGAGCGGTCGATGGAACTCCCATCGGCGTCGTCCGCGCGGAGATCGCGTCGGATTCCCACCAATTTTCCATCCCCGCCCTGGTGGGAAACAGCTGGATTCTCGCCGCCGCCACCCTCATTCCCGGCATGTTCGTATCCATCGCGGTCTCCGCCTACCTGCGTCACCGCATGAGCCTGCTTCGGGCCGGTCTCAGGGACATCGCCAACAACAAGCTCGATACCCACCTGAGCCTTGCCTGGATCAAGGAGATCAGCGATACCGGCGAGCAATTCAACCGGACTTCCGAGGCTCTCTCGGAGCAGCGCGTCGCCCGCGACCTCGCCATCCAGAATCTGGAGGTCGCCCAGCGCCAGGCCGTCGTGGCCCAGCAGGCGAAATCGGATTTCCTCGCCAACATGAGCCACGAGATCCGTACCCCGATGAACGGCATCATCGGCACCACCAGTCTGCTGCTGGAGACGGGGCTCAATACCGAGCAGCGCGAACTGGTCCAGATCATGCGCAGCTCCGGACAATCGCTCGTCCACCTCATCAACGACGTTCTCGATTTCTCGAAGCTGGAGTCGGAAAAGATCGAACTGGAAATCACCCCGGTGAACCTCATCGACCTGATCGAGGAAACCATCGACATGTTCGCCTACTACGCCGCCGACGCGAACCTCGAACTTCTCTATCACATCGACAGCGCGGTCCCGGAGACCATCTACGGCGACCACGAGCGACTGAAGCAGGTGTTGGTGAACCTCATCGGCAACGCGGTCAAGTTCACCGAAGAGGGCGAGATCATCGTCAGTGTGGGCTTCCGCTCGAACAACCAGGCCTACAACTCCACCCCCACCATCGAGTTTGCCGTCTCCGACACCGGGATCGGGATCGCGCCGGAGAACCACATGAAGATCTTCGAGGCCTTCACCCAGGCCGACGCCTCCACCACCCGGCTGTTCGGGGGCACCGGACTCGGGCTCGCCATCAGTCGCGTGCTGGTGGAACTCATGGGCGGCCAGTTGAAGGTGGAGAGCGAAGTCGGCTACGGCTCGCGTTTCTACTTCGATCTCGCTTTCCGCGAAGTGCCGGCCCAGGGCACGGTCAAGCCCATCAACTCCAAGGAGGTTCGCGAAGCCCTCCACGACCGCAGGGCCATCGTCGTCAGCCGGAACAAGAGCCTGCGCAGCCTCTTCCAGCATCACTGCACCCACGGCAACGTTCAGACCGCGACCATCGACGAACTTTCACCGGCCATGGTTCCGCAGATCCTGCAATCACAGCCTGATTTCGTGATTCTCGATCCTCGCTTCCAGTCGGAGGAGACGGTCGCCACCCTCGCCCAGGCTCTCGCCGGCGCCCGCATTCCCACCCAGGTCTGGCTCATGGTCGGAAGCTCGAAACCGGCCTGGGTCACCGCGGCGCCCGCGAACTGGCCGGTCCGCATCACCTACAAGCCGCTGAGCAAGGAGAAGCTGCTCTTCGGCCTGCTGGAACTCCAGCAGATCTCCGCCGGGAATCCCGACGGGGTCGCCATGCTGCAGACCCTGCGGAATCAATCGGACGATACCGTGCAGACGGAGGTGTTTTCCAAGCGTTACCCGGCCCGCATCCTCATTGTCGAGGATGTCCCCATGAACCAGAAGATCGCCACCATGGTGCTCAGCAAGCTGGGCTACCAGTCGGTGGAGACGGCCGACAACGGATTCAAGGGCGTCGAGCGGGTCGCCCGGGGCGGCATCGATCTCATTTTCATGGATCTGCAGATGCCGGTCATGGGCGGTGTCGATGCCACCAAGAAGATCCGGGAAAACTTCCACCTCGAGCGCCAGCCCGTCATCATCGCGATGACCGGTCACGCGCTCGCCGGGGTCAAGGAGGACTGTTTCAAGGCCGGCATGGACGGCTACATCACCAAGCCGATCAGCGTGGACGACATCAAGGCGGTAGTGCAGGAAAACCGGCAGAAGCTGCCCAGCTGCATGGCCAAGGCCAGTTCGGCCCTCTCCTGAGCCCCCTCCGTCCCGCCCGGGGAGGAGCCTTTCGTCTTCCGACGAGTTCGCGGAAGCTCCCGAAAGCCCAGTGCCTCTGAGAGAAATTTACCCTGGGCCTTCCCGTATTTTCTAAAAATTCTTAAATCTGCATTTCATTACTTGTATTTTTCTCATTTATTTCTAAAATCCCTCCCATCATCATGGGGAGATTCATCACAATCATCGTTCTATCCCTGCTCTGCGTGACCCAGTCAGGGCACGCTGCCAGCCGGCAGGGTGGCAATGGCCGAGTCCTTTTCCTCGGCGACTCATTCAGCATCGGCGCCTTCGGACGCACCCTGGACACCCGAATGCGGGAAAACGGTCTCGATGTCTTCACCGTCGTCGCCGGCGGCGCCAGTCCCTACTACTGGCTGAGCGAATACCAGTCGCTGCCCTGCACCATCGGCTACTGGGAAAAGACCCCCGAGGACGAGCGCCGGCTCGGCTACATCAAGGCGGTCCCGAAAATCGAAGACCTGCTCACCGAGATCCGACCCGACTTCGTCGTCGTGCAGACGGGCGTCAACCTCTACGCCACCCTGCGTTCCAAGCGGCGTCCCAAGGAGGAAAACGTCGCCGAAGTCCGCGAACTCATCGACCAGATGTGCCTGTCCATCGCCAAGAAAGGCGCCAAGTCCTACTGGGTTCTGCCGCCGCATTCGCACGAGGCCCGCTATCCGCGGGAACTCCAGACCGAACTGGCCGATCTGATGAAGGAGGTCGTCAAGGAATACAACGGCGCCGTCTTCGAGAGCCAGAAATACACCCGCTTCACCGATCCCTATCCTTCCACCGACGGCATCCACTACGGTCCCGACGAAGCCTCCACCTGGGCCGAACGCGTCGCCGCCGACTTCCGCGTCTACCTTCGCATCAACGCCAGCTACGCCAGTCGCATTCCCGTCCGGGCCACTCCGGTCACCCAGGTGGCCAGTGTCGGCGACAGCAGCACCGGTGGCGTTCATGCCGCGGCACGCTCCAAGTCATCTTCCTCGTCCCGGAAGACGGGCCCGCCCCTTCCCCGGGGAATGTCCCGCGATCCTGAAGGGTCCTCGAGTTCTTCCTCCCCCACCAGCGCCACCGCCGCCGTTCCCGGTTATGAGCATCCGGTCGCGGAGGCGGAGGACGAAGGAATCGGCAACGAGGCGAGCACCTCGGTCGATCCCGCCGCCATCATGGAGCAGGCCCCCGAGATCGATCTCACCCTGCGGCTCCTGGAAAAATCCACCCTCCAGAACCTCACCGACGTTCCCTACAACCACGCCCTCGGCGTCTACGAGTACGAGGTCGTCGAGGACAAGATGGGCAACTACCCCTTGAAGAAGATCCGCGTCGCCCACGGCATCGTCTTCAACCGGAAGTTCACCAGCATCTCTCGCGCCGAGATCGGGCACGAGATCAGCCTCCGTCTCGTTCCCCTGTCCACCTACCGCAGCCTCCAGACCTGGCAGACGGTCGATGACCTGCGGCCCAACTTCGAGATGCCGCTCTACACGCCGAAGCTGGATTGACGGGAATTGACATCGCTATCGATTTCCGGCCAAGGTAAGCCCTCGTGACGAAAGCGGAGTCAGCCGAGAGGAAAGGGAAAGCGACAACTCCGGATGGCGACAGCCGGACCTGGGAACTGCGGCCGGTATTCTCCTGGTGGCATCTTCTTTATCTCTTCGCTTACCTCATCATCCTGCGCCGGCCCCTGGGGATCACGGTTTCCGCCTTCACTTCCCTGGCGGACACGCTTCCTCACGTCCAACCGCTGGATAGCTCCATCCTGTTCGCGGTTACCTGCGTGATCTGGCTTCACTGGGCGTTTTTCGTGAATTTCCTGTTCCTTTTCAGTGCTCGGAGAATCACGCTCACCTTTCGGGAAGGCGAACCCGAACTCGAGATTCAGACTTCTCTCCTCCTGGAGCCACGCATCGAGTGCTCCCAATTCCACGGGTTCCGACTCGGCTGGGCCGGTCAGCTTTTCGCGGACTATCGCGCCGGCTCGCGCCTGTGGCGCTGGGTCCGCGCCATGGCCATCATGCCCGCGCTTGGCATTTCCCGCCGCCAGTTCGCCGACGAACTGCAATGGAAATCCTTCCTCAACTCGGTACCGCTGGGGAAAGCGATCGGCAAGACGGACTCGAACGTCCTGACCAGCACCTACCCTCCCACCTATCCAGAGGTTCCCTGCCCCTCCTGCGGCCTCCAGATCCCCGCCTACGAAGAGCGATGCCCGAACTGCGCAACGCCACGCTCCCGAGACGAGGAACTCCCGGTCGCCGGATAACCGTCTCCACGCCTCCGCGCGAGCCTTTCACCGGAATCACAACTCCGGCTCTTCCCATTCAGGAATGCCACCCGCCTTCTCCTGCCTCTCGTACCAGACCCAGAAGGGCCGGGTCGGGGACATGGGAGCGTCCTCGTTCACCATCAGGGGGCGGGTCTCCTCCCAGAACTTCGCGTAGGCGCTTCGCATCTGTTCGGCGATCTCCGGATGCTCGTCGATCACGTTGGTCGTCTGGCCGGGATCCTTCTCCATATCGAAGAGCATGTCCTTGGGAGAAACGCCGTTCTTCCGTTCCCGTTCCGAGTAGCTGATCGCGGTACCGCCCCCGACGAATCGATAGCGTTGATTCCTGACCCCGTAGTTCTTCCACTGGAAATCGTTCGGATCCTCGCCCGTCTTCCAGCGTCCCTTGTGGGTGAAGAGATACCGATCCTCCCAGGGAGCCGACGGATTCTCGATCAGCGGCAGGAGGCTGCGCCCCTCGACCTGGTCCTTCGGAATCGCTGCTCCCGCCAATGCCGCCAGGGTCGGCAGGATGTCGATGTGAGCCGCGATGGTGTCGATGTCCCGCCCCGGCTCGATCTTTCCGTCCCAGCGCACGAAGAAGGGCACCCGCACGCCCCCCTCGTCGGCGCTTCCCTTCTGGCCCTTCATGCCGGCGTTGTAGAGGAACATCTCCGAACCGTTGGCATCCTTGCCGAGCGGCTTGCCGGGCTTGCCCGATCCGCCCCCGGTCATCCCGTTGTCGCTCATGAAGATCACCACCGTGTTCTTGTAGAGATCCCACTCGTCGAGTTTCGCCATCAGGCGCCCCATGTTCTCGTCGATGTTTTCGATCATCCCGTAGAACCCCGCCGTCATCTCGGAGAAACCGAGGTCGGTAAAGCGCTTACGGTTCTCCGGCGGCGCGATGAAAGGGCCGTGCGGCGCATTCGTGGTCAGGTAGACGAAGAATGGCTCTTCCTTGTCTTTCTGTTCCTTGATCCAACCGAGCGCCGCCGTGAAGAAGATGTCCGTGCAGAATCCCTTCGTCTTCACGAACTTCCCATTGTGCCGGATCACGGGGTCGAAGTACTTGTTCTGCGGCACGTCGGCACAGGAACAATCATAGGCCTGGCCGATCCCGCCCGCGCCGTGGATGAAAGCCTCGTCGAAGCCCCGCTGGTCGGGTTGGTATTCCTCCTCGTCCCCGAGGTGCCATTTCCCGAAAATTCCCGAGGAGTAGCCAGCCGTTTTCAGCACCTGCGGCAAGATCGTGGCATCGAGCGTCATCCGTTCCCGCTCCAGGATGGTGTGGGTGATTCCGTTCTTCATCGGATGCCGTCCCGTCATGATGGCCGAACGCGTCGGCGAACAGGTCGGGCTGACGAGGAATCGGGTGAAGCGCGTGCTCGTGTCGTAGAGTTTGTCGAGGTTCGGTGTCTGCAGCCAGGGATGCCCGTGTCGTCCCACCGGGGCATAGCCCTGATCGTCGGTCATCACCAGGATGACGTTCGGTTTCGTCCCCGCCAGGTCGGCGGCGTGGGCGGAAAGGAAACAGGCGGCGAATACCGCGACGACGAGCAGACGAAGGAGGGCTTTCATGCGTCCCTGATTCAACAGGGTCTGGACGGAAGGTCAACCCTCTTGAACGCGGCTCACGGAAAGCGCGGGCCTCTTGGTCGCCCCGACGCCGGCGAACATTCCTGGGCGTCGAGATCGACACGGAAAGCTCGGCGAAGCGCCCGTATTCCCGGTTTCTCCGGAATCACGCGCCCCCTTTTTCGTCGCAATCTCGCCCAGTCCCCGCATCATTCCTCCATGACTCGATTCCGATTCGCCCTTGCGATCACACTGGCTCTCCTCGCATCATCCCTCCACGCCGCCCCACCCGAGAAACCCAACGTGTTCCTCGTCTTCGCCGACGACCTCGGCTACGGCGACCTCGGCTGCTACGGATCGGAAACCCATCGCACCCCCAATCTCGACCGCCTCGCCGAGGAGGGGATGCGCTTCACCGACTTCTACGTCGCCGCCAACGTCTGCACCCCCTCGCGCGCCGCCCTGATGACCGGCTGCTACGCGAAACGCGTCGATATGCAGTTTCGCGTCAACACCCCCTACTCGCAGCATGGACTCAACCCGGACGAGATCACGATTGCCGAAGTCCTCAAGCCGCAGGGCTACGCCACCGGGATCTTCGGGAAATGGCACCTCGGCCACCAGCCCGAGTTCCTCCCCACCGCCCAGGGCTTCGACGAGTACAAGGGCACGCCCTACTCCAACGACATGGGCAACCATTTCTACCGCCGCAGTTCCCGGGGCGAGGAGATCAATTTCGTTTCGCCGCCCCTCCCGCTCCTCGAAGGCACCGAGCAGATCGGCCACGATCCCGACCAGCGCTTCCTGACCGCCCACACCATGGGCGACGCCATCGACTTCATCACCCGGAAACAGGATCAGCCTTTCTTCTGCTACGTGCCGCTGAACATGCCCCACGGTCCCATCGCCGCTTCACCACGATTTCGCGGCCGATCGAAGGGCGGATTCTACGGCGATGTCATCGAGGAGATCGACGCGGCCATGGGGGAACTGACCCGCACCATCGATCGGCTCGGGCTCGCCGAGAAAACCATCATCCTTTTCACCTCCGACAACGGCGGCGTGGTTCGTCCGGGCGATGAGGAATACGGCACCGCGTCCAGCGGTCCCTTGCGCGGTCGCAAGGGCACCACCTGGGAGGGCGGCCACCGGGTTCCCTTTCTCGTCCGCTGGACCGGCACCGTGCCCGCTGGCGAAGTGTGCGAGGAAGTCGTCACCTCGATGGACATCCTTCCCACCGTGGCCCGCTTCGCCGGCACCACCGAGCCGCAGGACCGCATCATCGACGGCCTCGACGTCCGCGATCTCTGGCTCGGAAAGAAAGGCGCGAAGAGCCCCCGCGAATCCTACCTCTACTACAGCAACGAGGATCTCCACGCCGTTCGCGGCGGCGACTGGAAGCTCCACGTCCAGCGGCCCGACTGGAAACGCGAGGGTTTCGAAGAGAGCGACATCTACCTGTTCAACCTGCGCCGCGATCCCGGCGAAACCGAGAACGTCGCCGCCGAGTATCCCGACGAGGTGAAACGCCTCACCGCGCTCATCGAGGCAGCCCGCCAGGACATCGGGGACGCGTCGACTCCCGATGCGCCCGGCGAGAACGTGCGTCCTCACGGCCTCGCCGACAAGGCCCCCGATTCCTGGCTGCCCGAAGCCATCCGAAACATGAAGGAGGGATCGAAGAACCGCGAAGCCCTCGAGGGCGCTCTTCGCGCCGTGCCGAATCTCGCCTACAAGATGCGCGACTGGACCTATGCGGAAGTCGATGGCGAGAAACTGACGCTCGACGCCTGGTGGCCGCACGGTGCCGGTCCCTGGCCGATGGTCATCTGGGTCCATGGCGGGGGTTGGCGCGCCGGCTTCAAGGAACTCGGCGAATACACCGCCCGCAAGATCGCCGCCGAAGGCTACGTGGTCCTCAACATCAACTACCGTCTCGCCCCCGAGCACCCCTTCCCCGCCGGCATCGAGGATTGTCTCGGCGCCATCGTCTGGGCCAAGCGCGAAGCCGCCCGTTTCAACGGCGATCCGAACCGCGTCGCCATCGCCGGGGAAAGCGCCGGAGGCAACCTCGCCGCCCTGGCCGCCTACGCCGCCGACAGCGGTCGGTTCACGCCAACCGGAGCGGAGCCCGGTGATCCCGATCCCTTCGTCCAGGCGGTCATCCCGGTTTACGGTGCCTTTGATTTTCCGACTCACATTGCGTCCCTCGATCCAGCCGATAAGGATCGCCTGAAGCTGTTCACCGACTACCTGCCGGGAGGACAAAAGGACTACATCGACGCCTCGCCGATCACCTTTCTCGATCCCCACGATCCCCCGACCCTCCTGATCTGCGGAGACGCCGATTTCCTCTATCAGGACTCCGTCGATTTTCAGAAACAGCTGGAGCACCAGAAAATCGAACACGAACTCTTCGTTCCCGAAGGCGCCGAGCACGCCTTCATCGTCTGGGAATGGGACAGCGAGAACAGCCAGGCCACCTACGCGAAGATGATCGAGTTTCTCGATCGGACGCTGAAGGCCGAATAGCGAAAGGAGGGACGACAACCGGAGCGAAGCGGAGATAGACGGAGTCAATCCTGTCGCCCTCATGCTTTTTCCAGGGCGACAGGATTGTCGCCCCTACTTTCACCACACCCCTGGCACCAGCCGCTTCGTCCGCCGCATGTAGTCGGCATACCGCCCGTCGCGCGCCGTCCAGAGCCGCTCCTCGATCCGCAGTTTTGCCAGCAGCACGAGCAGCAGACCGAGCCAGAGAATCGCACCGATCCACCCGGCCCCGATCGCGAACATGGCGAAAGCGAGCAGGACGCCGGCATACATCGGGTGCCGGATGTGACCGTAGATGCCGCGCTCGCACAGTTCCGCCTTTTCTCCCGGCTCCGGGTGGACGCGGACGTGACTCATGGGAGGGGCATCGGATGAACGATGTTCAGGGCGTACGAGGAGGCCCGCGCGATGCCGCCGGGCTTGACCCTGCACTGGAACCCCTCGCCGATCACGGTCCTGGCGAGCTGCATCGTCTCGACGTTGCCCGGAGCCCGCGTCGTGTCGGTCGAGGCGTAGGGACATCCCCCGAGACCTCCCGCCGAACCGTCGAAGGATCGGACGCCGAGTTGCAGCGCGATCCGGACACAGTCGAGCGCCCTGCCTTGCGTGTCG
>JAUIGT010000232.1 GCA_030432615.1 Verrucomicrobiia bacterium | reverse complement strand
CAAAGCGCCCGGGGAAGTTCTCCGGGCGCTTTCTTTTGCAAAAAGGATTCGAATGATCCGCTAATCGTTCCATCATGTGACGGAATCGTTGCGTTTGAATTCGGGAAAACGGTTCCAGCGTGGATTACCACCACTTGGGTTTCGGAACGGATCGAAAACCAAATTCTCCTTGTTGAGAGGGTTCCGAAACTCGCACTCCTTTCCCCTCCATGAGCGACACGACAGACCAGACCTCGCCGAAGTCAGGCCGCCGCGGTCCTTTTCCGCGCAAGGGCTTTCAGATTCTCGGTCTGGGGCTTCAGGATTTCATCCGCTACTTCTTCGGAGGGAACGCGGGACTGGCGATCGTGATGCTGGTGCTCATCTGTGTCTTCCTGGCCGTGGAGGCCATCTACTTCTTCCCGCAGCATCATCACCAGTACCGGATCTATCGCCAGGCGGGGCAGGAGTACGTCGATCTGCTCGGGGCGGAAATCGATGACCACACCCGGCTCGGCAGCACGGTCAACATCGCCTACCTGGCGGAGGTGAACGAATCCTCGAAGAAAGAGGATCAGTTGGTGAACGCCCTGTTGCAGGTCGGTACGGCGGTGGAGAACCGCACCGAGCGCCTGGGGGAACGGCTCGGGGATGCCCGCGAGCAGATCGAGGAGTTGCCCGGAGAAATCGCGGAAGCCCAGGATCCGGCGAAAAAGGCGGAGCTCGAGGCCGAGTTGACCCAGGCGAAGAAAGTGGAAGCGGACCTGGCTCCGCAATGGCGGGAGGCGGTCGAATCGGCATTGCAGGATGATGCCGTGTGGGACCTGGAGCGCAATCCCATCCGCCTGACTGCGGAACAGAAGGAAAAGATCCGCGAGGCCGTGCTCATGGACGAGCCGGAACGCGAGGAGGAGCATCCCTTCTTCGTGGAACTGAAGAAAGCCAGCCAGGAAAAGAAGGAAGCGGCCCGGACGGCGCACGAGGATTTCAAATCTCATCTCGATGCCCTGCGGGACGCGGTGAAACCCCTGCGGGAAATCCACAGTGATTTGCGGGACATCGCCATGGAAAACCGGCGGGTGCTCGACAAGTTCGAGACCGCGCCCGCCCGACGGAAGGCTCTGCTCGAAGGGGCGGCCGAGACGAAGGACCCCGAGGAAAAGGCGCGAAAGATGAAGATGGCCGACGAGGTCGTCATGGAGACGCCGGACTACGAGGCCCTGAACAAGCCCATCTACGCGAGCGTGCCCAAGCACCAGGAGGTGGCGCCCGCGTTGGTGGAGGCGGTGAACCGGGCCTGGGCGGAAATGCCGGAAATCGGCGAGCTCGAAACGAAGGCGGCCCGGGAGCGAATGCGGGCGGCCAAGGGCTACTACCGGGATTTCCTGGAGACCGTGGAACGATCCACCGAGCGTGTCCCGGAGTGGCGACATGACAAGCCGATGTCGTGGGCGAAGACGGTACTGGCGTTCTTCGTGGGCAAGGACTGGGTGACGAACAGTTCCTGGCACGAGTTCTACGGCCTCCTGCCGCTCTTTATGGGGTCCCTGTTGATCTCCGTGATCGCCATCGTCGTCTCGGTGCCGTTCTCGGTGGCGGCGGCGGTCTACGTGAACCAGCTGGCGCGAGCGAAGGAGCAGAATTTCATCAAGCCGGCCCTGGAATTCATCCAGGCGATTCCTTCCGTGGTGCTGGGATTCTTCGGGATCCTCGTGCTCGGCAGTGCCCTGCGGAGCCTCAGCCAGGTGGAGTGGCTTTCGTGGGTACCCGGTTTCCCCATGTCCGAACGGCTCAACATGCTGACGGCCGGGCTGTTGCTGGCCTTCATGGCGGTGCCGACGATCTTCACGCTCGCCGAGGACGCGCTCAACAATGTTCCGATGGCGTTCAGCGAAGCCTCGCTGGCCCTGGGAGCTTCGCGGCTCCAGACGATTTTTCGCGTCATCATGCCCACCGCGATCTCCGGGATCATCGCCGCGGTGTTGCTCGGTTTCGGCCGTATCATCGGCGAAACGATGGTGGTGCTCCTCGTGGCGGGGAACAAGATCCAGATTCCCGACTTCACCGCCGGTATCGGCGTGTTCACCCAACCGGCCCACACCATGACCGGCATCATCGCCCAGGAGTTGGGTGAGGTCGATCGCGGTTCGCTCCACTGGCGGGCGCTCTTCATGGTGGGGATGGTGCTCTTCGCGATCTCCCTGACGATCAACTTCTTCGCGCAGCGAATCCTGAAGAAGTACCACCACGCCCACTGATTTTCGCCCTCCTCCCGCCCCATGCACGACGTCAACACCAAGGTGGCCTCCGGGCAGAACCCGTTCGCCACGACGCGCCACACCGCCAAGCGGAACGAGTTCATCTTCGCCCAGGTCCTGCGAGGCGCGACCTACTTCATTCTCCTCTGCGCCTTCGTGGTCTTCGGTGACATTTTCATCAAGGGCGCCCCGATCGTGTTCCAGGCGGACTTTCCCTACATCAACACCGATTTCTTCACCAAGAGTCCGGAAACCCTGGTGGTGTTCGAAACCGTGGACGGGGAGGAGCATCAGCTCGGTTTCACCGATTTCACCGAATACAAGGCGGCCAATCCGCAGGTGGAGATCGTCAAGGAACACACGCACTCCTACTCGGCCGGCGGTATCCTCGGACCCCTGGTCGGAACCGCCCTGCTGACCCTGATCTGTATCGTGGTCGCCCTCTTCATCGGCCTGGCGGCGGCGATCTATCTCAACGAATACAGTGGCAAGGGGAAATTCATGGACGCGGTGCGGCTGGCGATTCTCAACCTCGCCGGGGTGCCTTCCATCGTGTTCGGCCTCTTCGGGCTGGGCCTGTTCTGCCTGTTCTTTCCCGTCATCGTACCCGAGGAGAACCTGAGGACGAAACTGGCCTTCGAACTCTTCGGATCGGGAGAATTTCTCGCCTTCCAGGGGTGGGGCACCTCGATGCTGGCGGGTGGCCTGACGCTCGCGGTGATGATCCTGCCGGTCATCATCACCGCCTGCGAGGAGTCGTTGAAGGCGATTCCCCAGGGCTTTCGCGAGGCCTCGCTGGCGCTGGGGGCGACCAAGTGGCAATCGATCCGCACCGCGGTGCTGCCCTACGCCTTTCCCGGCATGCTGACCGCGTCCATCCTCGGCATCACCCGGGTGGCCGGGGAAACCGCGCCCATCATGTTCACCGCC
This sequence comes from Verrucomicrobiia bacterium, assembly GCA_030432615.1. Lineage (GTDB taxonomy): Bacteria > Verrucomicrobiota > Verrucomicrobiia > Verrucomicrobiales > DEV007 > JAEUHH01. The sequence continues at coordinate 6,066 of JAUIGT010000232.1, read as the reverse complement.
GCCCTGGCCCACAAGGACAAGCTGCCGTGGCAGGAGATCGGTGGACACGGGACCAACGTCGTCTTCGAGTTTTTCTCCCAGTCGGTGCAGGCGCTTCCCTACCACATCTACACGGTGGCCGCGCGCATCCCCCAGTCCGAGTACACCAAGCCGATGCAGTATGGCTCGGTCTTCGTGTTCATGGTGCTGGTGATGATCCTCGCCGCCCTCTCCGTCTACCTGCGCATCCACTATCGTTCGAAGCTCAAATGGTGACCGGGACCGCCTTCGGACTTGACGCCAACGAACAACAGGAACTTTATCGAAATGAGAGCCACCATGTCAGAAACGCAAATGGACAAGACACTGCCGGCATCCGAACAAACTTCCGGCAGCGAGGCTGCCCCGCGCGGCGATGTCGTCATCGAGATCGATGACGTCAGCTTTGCCTATGACGGGAAGAAGGAAGTGATCCGAAACGTGTCCATGGATGTGCGGCGGAACGAGGTCACCGCTTTCATCGGACCCTCCGGTTGCGGGAAAACCACTCTCCTGCGTTGTCTCAACCGGATGAACGACCTCATCCCCACGGCCGCCATCACCAACGGGGAGATCCGCATTCTCGACACCAACATCTACGATCCCGCCGTCGATGTCATCGAACTGCGCAAGCATGTCGGGATGGTCTTCCAGAAATACAATCCCTTTCCGAAATCGATCTACGAGAACGTCGCCTACGGCCTTCGCATCCAGGGGATCCGCAACAAGGCGGTGCTCGACCAGGCGGTGGAGGAAAGCCTCATTGCCGCCGGACTCTGGGAAGAGGTCAAGGATCGGCTCGACGCCAGCGGCCTCGGTCTTTCCGGCGGGCAGCAGCAGCGCCTCTGCATCGCCCGCACCATCGCGGTTCAACCGAAGATCATCCTCATGGACGAGCCCTGCTCGGCGCTCGACCCGATTTCGACGACGAAGATCGAGGACCTGATCACCCAGTTGAAGGCCCACTTCACCATCGTGATCGTGACCCACAACATGCAGCAGGCAACCCGCGTCTCCGACAAGACGGCCTTCTTCTACCTCGGGGAACTGATCGAGATGGACGAGACCACCCGGATCTTCACCAACCCGTCGAAGCGGCAGACCGAGGACTACATCTCCGGCCGTTTCGGCTGATTCTTCCGGCCGCCGTTCCGGTTGGCGTTTTTTCGAGCCGCTTCGCCATCGATGGCGGGGCGGCTCTTTTTGTTGGGAAGTCGCGCCCACAAGTGACGACATCGTCGTTTGGATTCACGGCGCGTTCCTGTTCCCTGTGACCGAGTCAGGATCGGGTGGGTGCCCGTGTTACGAAAACGGTACACAGCCGGCATTGTGAATCGGTTAAAGGAACTTAATCATCCTGACGAAGAAAGGACCATGAAGATCACCTTCGTCACCGATACCTACGCTCCCCAGCCCAACGGGGTAGCCACCACGCTGCAGCGGCTTGTCCACGGGTTGCGGGAGCGAGGCAACGAGGTCGATGTGATTCGGCCTTCCGTCCTGGCGTGTGAAGAAGAGGGGATGAAGGTTCCCTCGGTATCCCTGCCGGGGTATCGCGAGGTGCGGGTCGGCCTGCCGATGCGCCTCGTTCTCCAGGCCCGGTGGTTTCGGCGTCGCCCGGATGTGATCTACGTGGCCACGGAGACGCCGCTCGGAGCGTCCGCCATCGCGGCGGCGCGTTCCCTGGACATCCCGGTGGCGAGCGGATTCCACACCAATTTCCAGCAATACATGGCGCACTATCAGTTGCCGATTCTCGAGAGGGTGACGATGCGCTATCTCCGCCACGTCCACAACCGTTCGCACTGCACCTTCGTGCCGTCTACGGATGTCATCGACCAGTTGGCCAGCCAGGGCTTCGAAAACCTGGAACTTCTCCCCAAGGGGGTGGACACGAGGTTGTTTTCTCCCAAGCGCCGGGACCTCCTCCTCCGGAAGCGCTGGGGAGCCGGGGACGGGGCCATCGTCGGTCTCTATGTCGGGCGAATCGCGGCCGAGAAGAACCTGCCGCTGATCGTGAAGACCTTCACCGAATTGCAGCGACGATTCCCCGATTTCCGGGGCGTCTTCGTCGGGGACGGTCCCAGGCTGGCCGAACTGAAGGAGCGGCATCCCGAATTCATCTACGCCGGGGTCCGCTTCGGCGAGGATCTCGCCCGTCACTACGCCTCGGCCGACCTGTTCGTCTTTCCCAGCCTGACGGAGACCTTCGGAAACGTGACCCTCGAGGCCATGGCCAGCGGGCTCGGGGTTGTCGCCTTCGACTACGCCGCCGCCCGGCAGCACATCGTCGATGGAGAGAACGGATACGCCGTCCCCTTCGGCGACGAGGAGGCTTTCATCGAGGCCGCCGTCGCCGCCGCCCGGAATCCCGAGTTGTCGGAGGTGCGCGAGAAGGCCCGGAAGAGCGCTCGCAAGGTTCGCTGGAAGAAGGTGGTCAAGCGTTTCGAGCACCGACTCAAGGATCTCATCCGCCGGGAATATCCCGAGCGCAGCACCCCCGACGATGAACCGATCGAAGAACCCGCGGAGGCCGCATGAAAGAGAAGACTGAATACGAGTCCATTTTCATCTCCGACGTCCACCTGGGGACGAAGGATTCGAAGGCCGAGGAGGTCATCGAGTTTCTCAAGGCGAGTCGTTGCAAGCGACTCATCCTCAACGGTGACATCGTCGATGGCTGGGCGCTGAAGGGCGGAGGAAAGTGGCGCGACTCCCACACCAAGTTCGTGCGCACCGTCCTCAAGAAGATGGAAAAGGAGGACACCGAGGTCATCTACCTCCGGGGCAATCACGACGACATTCTCGAACGTTTTCTTCCCATCGCTTTCGACAAGTTGGTCATCGAGCACGAGTACGTGCATGAAACGCCGAAAGGGAAATACCTGGTCGTCCATGGCGACGGCTTCGATTCCGTCACCACCAGCTGCAAGGCCATCGCCGTGCTCGGGTCCTACGGTTACGAGGTGCTGCTCCGGCTCAATCGCTTCTACAATCGCTGGCGTGCCTGGCGGGGGAAGGGCTACTACTCGCTGAGCAAGGACATCAAGGCGCGGGTGAAATCCGCGATCAGCTTCGTCGATCGTTACGAGGATCAGCTCCATCACTTCGCGCGGGCGAGGGGATGCGCGGGAATCATCTGCGGGCACATCCATACCGCCGCCGACAAGATGCTCGGCGATGTCCACTATCTGAACAGCGGAGATTGGGTCGAGTCTCTCACGGCCATCGTCGAGAAGGAGCCGGGGGAATTTTCCCTCCTTTCCTACGAGGACTTTTCCCGGGACCAGGCCGTTCGCCGCGAGGAAAGGCGGCGGGAAAAAGCCGGGAAAGTGGGCGCAAATGAAGAAATGGAACCGAGATTGCGTCCAGTAGAAACGGCAGCCGCCTGAATGGGTGCGCTCGCGCCAGGTCCGAAGTCGAAGTTTCCGGAAACTCCAAGTTGTATCGTGAGTGGGTCGCGCTTTAAATTCCTGTCTTATTATATGCCAGACAACGGACTTCCCCACACGCTTGCCTCGTTCGAGGCGGCTCTGAAGGACGCGAGAAATCACGTCCTCACCATGGCGAGCATTGCGCAGCAGAACCTGGACAACGCGGTGCGCGGGTTGCTCACCCGCAACGCCGAACTCTGCAACGAGGCCATCGCCGAGGATGACGAGGTCAACACCTACGAGCGAGTCATCGACCGCGAGGGTTTCGAGATTCTCATGCGCTTCAATCCGGTGGCCTCCGATCTCCGGGAAGTGCTGACCGGAATGAAGGTGGCCAGCAACCTGGAACGCGTTTCCGACCAGGCAGAGAGCATCGCCCGCCGCGCCCGCAAGGTGCTGAAGGCGACCGAGATTCCCGAGATCCAGCAGATCGAGGCCATCTACGAGACCGCCTCCTCGATGCTGCGCGACGCCATCCGGGTCTACTCGGAGGGAGATGTCGAGTTGGGACTGTCGCTGGTGGAGCGGGATCGCGAACTCGACAAGGCCCACCGCAAGCTGATCAAGGACCTGACCAAGGCGATCGAGCGGGACACGCCCAACCTCAAGGTCTACCTCCACCTCATCTTCATCGTGCGCTGCCTCGAGCGCGCCGGCGATCATGCCGTCAACATCGCCGAGGACTCGATCTTCGCCGAGAAGGCCGCGGACGTCCGCCACATGGATATCGATGAAGCGGCGGAGAAGGTGGGAATCAAGCCTCCGGGCTCCAGCTCCTTGGGGAGTTGACGCATTTCACCCGGCGCCGGTCGTCGGGCGAACGGATTGACGGACTTGCGGAGCCGGGCATTCGCCGGTTTCTTGGCCCGGAATGCAGATCTTCCTGCTACTTTTCGTCGTCACCCTGGCACTCACCATGTGGGCCCGGGGCAAGTACCGGACCGCCTACGACGAGGAGCTGAAGAACGTGGCCCGCTCCGGGCTCACCGGGGCCGAGCTGGCTCGCCGAATCCTCGCGGAGCGGGGAATCGAGGTCGTGGAGATCGCCCGGGGACGAGGGCTGCTGGCCGACTACTACGACCCGGCGAAGAAACGGCTCACGCTGGCGCCCCAGCATTTTTCCGGTTCCACCTACGCGGCCCTGGGGGTCGCCGCTCACGAGGCCGGTCATGTGCTCCAGCACCGGGAAGGGCACCACCCGTTGAACTGGCGGATTTCCGCGATCCGGGCCACTCTCTGGCTGAGCCTGCCGCTGGTCCTCCTGGGAATCTTCATGATCATCATGCCCGGGTTCGGCAAGACCGGTATCTTCCTGCTCTGCGGGGGATGGTCCCTGGTGGCCGGGTACAATCTCGTCACCCTGCCCGTCGAACTCGATGCCAGCGAGCGCGCCCGGCAGGTGCTGGATGGCATGCGACCGAAACCCTTTTCCTGCATGGAGGAACGACTCGGGGTGGAGCGGATGATGCGTTCCGCCAGTGGCGCCCACGTCGACGGCATCTTCACCGTGATTTCCTGGCTGGGATCCTGGTTCCTCCCGGCGGCGGAGCCGGATGGGGAAAAGAAGGAGAAGAAGCCCCTGAACTGAGTTCCCCTCGAACGCCCGCGGCGGTTCGTCCAAAATGGACGCGAGATTCCATTGGAAAAAGCCTCGCTCCGCGCAAGGGTGACGGCAGCCAAGGGGGTCGGAAAAATGGCCGTAAGCCAAGCGGCCCGTCAATTTGTCCACGCACCCCAGGCCCTTCCCGATCTTTTCTCTCCCCATGCCCGTCCTCATCGATATCCTCTGGCTGGTCGCCGGTCTCATCGCGCTCTATTTCGGCGCCGAATGGCTGGTGGGAGCGTCCGCCAAGCTGGCGGTGCGCCTGGGTATCAGTCCGCTGGTGGTGGGGCTCACGGTGGTGGCTTTCGGCACCAGTTCGCCGGAACTCTTCGTCAGCTACCAGTTCAATTTCGAGGGCCTCGCCGACATGGCGGTGGGCAACGTGATCGGGTCGAATATCTGCAACATCGGCCTCATTCTCGGCATCAGCGCCCTGCTCTACGGCTTGTCGGTGAAATCCGAGCTGATTCGCCGGGACATGCCCATCCTCCTGCTGACCACGCTGCTGTTCGTGTGGATGATCTGGGACGGCAGCCTGGAGCGCTGGGAGGGAGTGGTGCTCGCCGTCGGCGTGGTCGCCTACACCATCTACTGCATCTGGGAATCGAAGCGGGAAAAGGATCCCGAGGTGTTGAAGGAGTTCGAGCAGGAATTCGGTCACGACGAAGCCGTCCAGGAGCCGCTCTGGAAAATGCTCGCGCTCATCGTCGTCGGCCTGGTGGCGCTCTACTTCGGCGCCGAGTGGCTCAAGCGGGGCGGCGTCTCCCTCGCGGAAAGGCTGGGCGTGCCCAGCGCCGTCATCTCGCTCACCCTCGTGGCCTTCGCCACCTCCGTCCCGGAACTGGCCACCTCGGTGGTCGCGGCGATGAAGAAGGAGGGCGACATCATCATCGGCAACGTGGTCGGCTCCTGCATCTTCAATCTTCTCTGCGTCATGGGCTTCACCGCCATCGCCATGCCGATGGAGATCAAGGAGATCTCCATCGTCGATCTCGCCGTCATGGGCGCCTT
>JAUIGT010000231.1 GCA_030432615.1 Verrucomicrobiia bacterium | reverse complement strand
GTCCGTCGCCGTCAATGTCGTGCTCGGACCTGGCGCGGTCGGGTCGCCCGTCACCGTCGATGTCGTGTTCCGCGTGGGAGTCGTCCGGCAATCCATCGCCATCGATATCCAACTCGTCCGCGGCATCATCGAGTCGACCATCGCCATCAATGTCCAGTTCGTCGGGAGAATCGTCGGCACGTCCGTCGCCATCGATATCGAGTTCCCTTGGTGAAGAGTCGCCGAGACCGTCACCATCGATATCGCGCTCCGCCTGGGCATCGTCGAGCAGTCCGTCGCCGTCGATGTCGAGTTCATCGATGGCGTCGTCTGCTCTTCCGTCACCGTCGATGTCAGTTTCGGCGAGAGAGCGATCCCCCTTGCCGTCTCCGTCGATGTCCCATTCCGCCTGCGAGTGATCTCTCCTGCCGTCTCCGTCGATGTCCAACTCGTCCAAGCTATCGTCGAGACGGCCGTCCCCATCGATGTCGTCCTCGAGTAGATCGTCGTCGTCGAACCCGTCGCCATCGATGTCGTGCTCCCGCAGGGATCCGTCGGCCAACCCATCGCCGTCGATGTCACGCTCTCTACCGTGTCCATTGGGAATTCGATCTCCGATGTATTTGCCGGCTCGCGGTCCGCTCAGGCAGTATCCGCCGTCCACGTTGGGATCCGATCCGTTGGGGATGCCATCGTTGTCGACATCGTTGTCGATGAGATTCGGGATCCCGTCTTGATCAAGATCGCGAACGCGTCCCGCCGAGGCGAAGTCGATACCCCAGAGAAAGATCAGGCCCAGGCACAGGAGCAGAGGCAGGAAGCGGGAGACGCGATGTGGGCGGTGGAGGTGATCGAGGTTCATGACAGGTGGGATTCTAGGAACAGGTGGGATAACAGAAGAATGGGCATCATTCTACCTGGCGAGGCATTCGAGTCACGTTGTCGATTGGTAATGTAGAGCTTGCCGATGACGAAGACGTGAACCGTGGTTGGTAAAACGCGATTTCGCTGTTGCTCCGGGCTTTGGGCTGGGCGATCGGCATGGCCTGTCATGAAAATCCCTTTTCTCTCCACCTTCGTAGTCGCCGTCGGGCTGGCCAGCCTGTCCTTCGGTGAGGAACCCGCCAAGAATCTCGCCATTTCTCCGGCGCTCCATCCGGGCACCGAGAAGAAGCACGAGTCGTTCAACGAGATCTCGAAACAGGGCGAGGCCGAACTCGTCTTCCTCGGCGATTCCATCACCGCCGGCTGGAGCGGCCGCGGCAAGGAGGTCTGGGAAAAATACTGGGCGCCGATGAAGGCCGCCAATTTCGGCATCGGTGGAGACCGCACCGAGCACATCCTCTGGCGTCTCCAGCACGGCAATTACGACGGTCTCCATCCCAAGCTCACCGTCCTCATGATCGGCACCAACAACACCGGTCACGAGGGCCGCGAGATGAAGGAACATGGAGGCGTGGTCTACCGGAGCAGCGCCAAGCAGACCGCCGAAGGGGTCAAGGCCATCATCGACCTGCTCCAGGAAAAGCAGCCCGAGATGAAGATCCTCCTGCTCGCCATCTTCCCCCGCGGCGCCGACAACAACGACGCCAAGCGCCAGAAGAACGAGGCCATCAACGAGATGATCGCCAAGTTCGCCGACAACGAGAAGGTTTTCTGGTTGGACATCAACGATGCGTTCCTCGAGGAGGACGGCACGCTGTCCAAGGACATCATGCCCGACCTGCTGCACCCGAACGCCACCGGTTACGAGATCTGGGCGAAAGGGATCGAGGGCAAGGTCAAGGAACTGATGGCGAACTGATCGCCGCTTTTCCGTTCGCCGAGCGGGAGCAGAAGGTGCGTGCGGAAGCGTCAGGCCTTGGCCGGTGCTTCCACGATGCCTTCCTCGGTTTCCTGTTTCAGGCGCAACTGTCCACAGGCGGCGGCGATGTCGTGCCCCTTTTCGCGGCGCAAGGTCGCCTGGACGCCCTGCGATTTCAGCAGGCCGAGGAAGGCCTCCTGCACGCGCGGCGTGGGGCGTTTCCACGGCAGGCCCTCGACGGTGTTGTAGGGGATGAGGTTGACCTTGGCGCGGACCGAGCGCGCGCGTTTCGCCAGCAGGGCGGCCTGGTCGAGTCCATCGTTGACGCCCTCGATGAGGATGTATTCGAAGGTGATCTTCTGGTTCTTCTTGGACCGCCAGACCTGGAGGGCTTCGAAGAGTCGGTCGATCGGGTATTTCCGGTTCACCGGCATGATCGTCTCCCGGACCTCGTCGCTGGCCCCGTGAAGGGAAATCGCCAGCCGAATCTGGAGCGGTTCCTCGGCCAACTTCTCGATCTGCGGGGCCAGCCCGCTGGTGGAAATCGTGAGGTGACGCGCGCCGATGCCGACACCCCACTCGGCGTTGATGATGCGGATGGCCTTGGTCAGGTTGCGGAAATTCGCGAGCGGTTCTCCCATACCCATGAAGACGAGGTTGTTGATGCGCTCGCCACCGATTCGCTCGGCTTCCAGGATCTGGCCGACGATCTCCCCGGCATCCAGGTTGCGCGTGAAGCCCGCCAGGCCCGAGGCGCAGAAGCGGCAGTCGTAGGCGCAACCGACCTGGGAGGAAACGCAGAGGGTGCGGCGATCGGATTTTTCCCCGTAGAGCGCGGGGGAGGCGGGAATGACCACGGTCTCGATGTAGCGCCCGTCATGGAGGCGAAACAGCAGCTTGGTGGTGGTGTCGATCGAACCCTGTTGAGTCAGGGACTGAAGAGAGTTGACTCGGAAATCATCCGCCAACGCGGCGCGCAGTCCGGCGCCCAGGTTCGTCATCGCGTCGAAGGAATCGACCCGCTTCCGGAACAGCCAGTCGAGGATCTGCCCGGCGCGAAAGGCGGGTTCGCCGCGGTCTTCCAACCAGGCGATCCAGTCGTCTTTTTCCAGCCCGATGGCAGGCGGCTTGCTGTTTTGCGAGTCGTTCACGGTGACAGATCCGTATCAAACCATCGATTGACAGAAACGACATCCGGAATTCCCGTCGCGCCATGATTGAAAACTCCAACGCCCCTCTCGTCCTGATTCTCTGCACCGGAAATTCCTGCCGTTCCCAGATGGCGGAGGCTTTCCTGCGGAAAGCGGCCGACGGCGCCATTCGCGTGGCCAGTGCGGGATCGAACCCCAGCGGCTACGTGCATCCGCTCTCCATCGAGGTGATGGCCGAGGTCGGGATCGACATCGGCGACGCCCGTTCCAAGTCGCTGGAAGAGTTTCTCGATCAGGACGTGGAGACCGTGATCACCGTCTGCGGCAACGCCGACGAAGCCTGCCCGGCCTTTCCCGGCCAGGTGCGGCGCTACCACTGGGGCTTCGAGGATCCAGCCGACGCATCCGGCGACAAGGAGGGCCAGATGCACGTCTTCCGCCGCGTCCGCGACGAGATCGAGCGCGTGTTTTCCGCCTACGGCCTGGGGCGGAAGGATGCGGCAAAGGGGGCTTGAGTAGACATGGGCTTCCGGACCCTGACGTCCCCTCTTCAATCCAACCGCTTCACGAAGATGTTCCGGAACTGGACCAGGCTGGAGGCGGGGGAAAACTCGCCGTCCTTGTTCTTGCCGCCGTGGTGTTGGAGGGCGATGGGGCCTTTCTCGGGAATTCCGGGAAGGAGGGCGTCCTCGATGATGGTTTCCCCGTTGGAGACCACGGTGAGGCGATCGCCCTTCATGGTGACGTGGAAGCGGTTCCACTCGCCTACCGGGTTGTCGGGATTCAGCTTCGGGGTCACCCCAGCGCGGACTTCGGCGGGCTGACTCTCGTCATTGCGGATGCCGTAGACCTCGCCCGAACCGATCGGCCAGCACCAGATGTTGAGCTGGGCCTTGCCGGTGCCGCGGAGGTAGATGCCGGAGTCGGCGTTCTTGATGGGGTGGGTGATCTTCTTGCCGTTCTCGTCCTTCACGTAGGACCCGTCGGGCAGGACGTAGGGGACGTTGTAGTAGCCGGTGGTCTGCTTGATGCGCCACTCGATGATGAGTTCGAAGTCGCCGAATTCCTCTTCGGACCAGAGATGTTTTTCGCCCGGCGCCTCCGATTGGGCATCGTAATCGATGACGCCGTCGAGGACCTTCCAGTGCCCGTTGTCGCCTTCGGGAATCTTCCAGCCGGAGAGATCCTTGCCGTTGAAAAGCGAGGTGAAGCCTTCGGGTGCCGGATCGGGTTCGGCGTGAGCGAGGGAGAACGTGAGAATCGGAACGAGAAGAATCGAGGCGGGGAGTTTCATCATGAGATCTGTTCTAACCGCAGATGCCACGGATGACGCGGATTTTCTTCTGGCTCATCTGCGTCCGTCGGCCTCTTCAGCCGCTCATTCTTTCGTGGCTTCGATGGCGAAGAGCTTTCCATAGGTCCGCACGAACATTGCTCCGTCGCCGAAGGCCGGGGTGGTGCGGCAGAGATCGCCGAGGACGTTCTTGCCGAGCGGTTTCAGTTCGTCGGCCACGGCGATGACGTGGACGTTGCCGCTTTCGTCGGCGCAGAAAATCTTCTCGCCGTCGCTGACCGGTGAGCCCATGCAGGGGCCCTCGACGCCGGGGACACGGCCTTTCCAGAGTTCCTCACCGGTGGCGGCCGCGACGCAGGTGACGATGCCGGCGTCGTCCCAGAGAAAGCAGCGGTCGCCGACCACGATGACACTGGGGATGTGGGGTACGTTGCGTTCGATGCGCCAGACTTCCTCAAGTTCGTTCTGCGCGTTCATGCGCACGGCGACGCAATGCTTGGGATTGGCGGTGAAGCCGCAGGTGCCGATGACGAGGTCTTTGTAAACGACCGGCGAGCTGATGGCACGCTCGTTGGTGTCGGTATCGAAGACGCTCAGTTCGGCGACGACGGAGCCGTCCGCCGGGTCGATGGCGGTGAAGCCATGCTGCCAGTTGGTGAACATGAGCAGTTCCCGGCCGTTGGCCTCGAAGAGACAGGGCACCGAGTAGCTGATGCGCTGGCTGCGTCGCTCGACTGTCCACTTTACCTCGCCGGTGTTCGCGTCCACCGCGAGGAGGTTTCCGGCCTGCTTCTCCTGGTCGTTGTTGAGAATGACGAGGTCGCCCAGCAGCATGGGTGAAGCGGCGAAACCGTGGCCGCCATTGACCGGTCCGAGATCGGACTCCCACTGCTTTTCGCCGTCATGGGAAAAGGCGATCATCGTGAGCTTTTCCTTCGTGCCCCAGGTGAAGATCACGCGCTTCTCATCGACCGCCGGCGTGGTCGAAGCGGGGCTGTTGAAGCGGTGCCCCTTGAAACTGCCTTCGGAAAACTCGTGCTGCCAGATCACCGAGCCGTCCTTGGTGCTGAGGCAGAGCGGCATCCAGGTCTGCGGTTTCGCCGGAGCGGCGTTCTTTTCCTTGGCTTTCTTGCCTTTGGGGGCTGGCGCGGATTCGCTCGCGGCGAGGAGATAGATCCGGTCGCCCCAGATCGAGGGCGACCCGTTGCCGATGCCGGGGAGATCGGCCTGGAATCGGAAATCGTCTGCCTTCCATTCGGCCGGGATGGAAATACCGCTGGCCAATCCGTCCCCGTTCTCGCCGCGAAGGCGGGGCCAGGATTCGGCGAAAGTGGCGGAGAGTCCGAGCCAGGTGAGAACCGATAGACAGGCCGCGAAACGGCAGGGAGATTTCATTGTTGGGGAGCGTACGGAATTCTTGCCCATTGGCAATCCCGCGATCACCGCTGGAGTTCGGCAGCGAAAGAATGCTCGTTGCCAAGTCTATGAAGTGAACGCCCTGGAGGGGCGTCGAGAAGGTAGCCGGTGGTGCAGCAACGCGGAACCACCGGTAGATCACTGCGAGCCCTGGAGGAGCGTCGAGATCCTGGGTCGGAAGTCGCTTGGCGATCCCTCTTCCCGCCCCTCCGGGGCTCCAAAGAGTCAGCGCGTAGGGACCCGTCGTTCCGCTTCGCTATACGCCGGGCTACCTTCTTGTCGTGCCTCCGGCCCTTTCCAATCTCAGTCGTCTTGTTGATCGAGTCGGTTTCTTTCATCGGCGGAAACGCTCGCCGATTTTCCTGGAGCGATGGCATTTCCATCCGGAACCAGCCCCCCGATTTCCGCCATTTTTCCCACAACCTGCGGGCTTGCCGCGGGTTTCATCGCCGCCTAATCTTCGGCTTTCCGCAGATCAGGAACGTCCTCGCTTTTTCATGTCCCTCGTCCCCCTCGTCACCAAGATCGCCATCGAAAGCGGCTGTCGCGACCGGATTCGTTGCGAGCAGGTGCTCCAGGAAGCCGCCTCCCGCCAGGGCTCGCTGGTGGAGGCTTTGCTCGACGCGGAACTGGTCGATGAGGTGGATTTCGCCGAGCACCTCGCCCAGGCGACCGGGCTGGATTACCTGCCCGAATCCGAGCTGGACCTGACCCAGCCGTTGCACAGCCGATTTCCCGCCAAGCTGGCGCTCCGGCATCGCCTCCTGCCGGGCAATCTCAACGGCAAGGACGTGTGCCTGATGACCTACGACCCCTTCGACCTGAAGGCGAAGCAGGCCGTGGGGCGCGACCTCCACAAGCACGTGACCTGGGCAGTCTCGACCCGCTACCAGATCATGGAGGGGCTCCGGCGCGGCTACGGGGTGGGGGCCGAGCATTTCGACGAACTGATCGAGGGTCGCGAGGCCGCCGGCGACGACGACGAGATGACCCAGGAGGTCACCCTGCTCGACGAGGAGGACGAGGAGGCCTCGGTCATGAATTTCGTGAACCAGGTGTTTCGCGAGGCCCTCAAGGAACGCGCCACCGACATTCACATCGAGCCGCTGGAGAAGGATCTCCGCATCCGCTATCGCATCGACGGAGCCCTGCAGGAAGTAACGGTGCCGCCGAACATCCGGGCGCTCCAGGCATCGCTGATCTCCCGGTTGAAAATCATGGCGCAGCTCGACATCGCCGAGCGCCGGTTGCCGCAGGACGGGCGCATCAACCTCCAGCTCGATGGCGAGCCCATCGATGTCCGTGTCGCCACCATCCCGTCGGTCAACGGCGAGAGCGTCAGCCTACGTCTCCTGACCCGGAAGCAGTTCGACATCTCGATGATGGGCCTCGACGACAAGAGCGAGAAGACGATCCGCGAGTTGCTCAAGCTGCCCAACGGGATCATCCTGGTGACCGGGCCCACCGGGTCGGGGAAATCGACGACGCTCTACACCTTCCTCAAGATTCTCAACACCAAGGACACCCGCATCGTCACCATCGAGGACCCGGTCGAGAACAAGCTCGACGGCGTCATCCAGATCGCGGTGAAGCCCGAGATCGGCCTGACCTTCGCCGCCGGCCTCCGCAGCATTCTCCGCGGCGATCCGAACATCATCATGGTGGGGGAAATGCGCGACCTGGAGACCACCGAGATCGCGGTGCGTGGTGCGCTCACCGGTCACCTCGTGTTCAGCACCCTGCACACCAACGATTCCGTCGGCGGGATCTCGCGCCTGCTCGACATGGGGGTGGAGCCTTTCCTGATTGCCTCCTCGGTGCGGGCCTTCCTCGCCCAGCGACTGGTCCGGACGCTCTGCGAGCAGTGCCGCAAGCCGGCGGAGATGGACGAGGACTACCTGAAGCAGATCGGTTTCCCGCTGGAGCACAGGGACAAGATCTACGAGGCCGGTGGTTGCCGCGCCTGTCGCAATACCGGCTATCGGGGCCGGATGGCGGTGGTCGAAATCTGCCTGGTGACTCCAGCGCTCCAGGAACTCATCACCGCCAACGCCCCCTACGGAAAACTCCGCGAACAGGCCCTTCGGGACGGCATGACCATGCTGCGCCACTACGGCTGGGAAAAGGTCGCCGAGGGGAAGACGACCATCGAGGAAGTGCTCACCAACACCGCGGCGACCGAGTGATGAGTCATAAGTTATTAGTTATTAGTTATTAGTTATTAGGTGTTGGTGGGGGAGTCGGTTCTCCACTCATCACTCATCACTCATCACTCAAGAAACGTGCCTTCCTTCGCCTACACCGCCATCGATGCCGCCGGACAGCAGGTCTCCGGGAGTCTCGCCGTGCGCAACAAGGCGGAAGCCTATCGGCAACTGGAGGCGAAGTCGCTGATGCCGGTGCTGGTGAAGCCGGTGGCCGATGAATCGGAGGCGGGGAAAGCCAAGGCCAAGGCGAAAGCGGACGCCGCCTCCGCCGGACCGGTGCCCTTGTCGCGACCCCTCGTAATCACCTTCACCGAGGAACTCGCCGATCTCCTGGATGCCGGGGTGCAGCTCGAGGGCGCGCTCCGCATTCTCCACGAACGGCAGACCAACAAGTCGATCCGGACCATCGCCGGGATCCTGCGCGAAGAGATTCGGGAGGGAGCAAAGTTCTCGGGTGCGTTGAAAAAGGCGTCGCCGTCCTTCGACGACCTCTACCGCAACCTGGTCGCGGCCGGGGAGGCGAGCGGATCGCTGGCCGAGATCCTGCGGCGGCTCGCCGTGAGCCAGAAGCAACTCTTCGGTCTTCAGCGCCGGGTGACCAGCGCCATGATCTATCCGAGTTTCCTCCTCGTCGGCTGCGTGGTGCTGCTCTTCGTGTTCAGCACCATCCTGATGCCCAAGTTGACGGATCTCATTTCGAAGACGGGACAAGAGTTTAGCCTGCTGACCGAGATTCTCATCAAGTTCACGGATTTCATGGGTCAGTGGTGGTGGCTGGTGCTGCTGGTGACCGTCACCCTGGTGCTCGGTTTCCGCGCCTTCATCGCGACTTCGTCCGGGCGTCTCTGGTGGGACGCCTACAAGATGAAACTGCCTGCTTTCGGTCCGGTCATCGCCGGCCGCTTCTACGCCCAGTTCTGCCAGACCATGGCCAATCTCGTGAACAACGGAGTGCCGCTGCTGAACAGCCTGAAACTGATCTCGCGAGGCACCACCAACCTCTTCGTCAAAGGTCACCTGGAGAAGGCGGTCATCGATGTCGGCGAGGGGAACTCGCTGGCGCGCAGCCTCGAGAAGAGCGGCTCCTTTCCCCCGGCCCTCATCGACCGCATCGCCATCGGCGAGCAGACCGGCGAACTCGGCAAGGCCTTCACCAAGGCCGCGAACAAGTACGACGAGGACCTCGACATCCGTATCAACCGGCTCACCAGCCTCGTGCCCCAGGCCATCCTCGTTGTCATGGCCGTCATCGTCGGGGTGGTGGCCTATTCCATCATGACCACCATCTTCGGATCGATGTCCGGCTTCCGTGGCGGCAGCGGGGGTGCCGGTTGAATCGGAACCCGGAAAGGAAATGAATTTGCGCCCTCCCAGAATCGGTGACCGCATTCGGATCGAACGGGTTCCG
>JAUIGT010000230.1 GCA_030432615.1 Verrucomicrobiia bacterium | reverse complement strand
CGCCACGCCCCAGGTCTCATCCTCTCCGCAGGCCGCCGAAACTCGGGAGACCGCGGTTCCGCCGGATTCCGAGGCGCCCGAGAGCCCGGTTTCCAGTGGATGGCCGCCGGTCAGCGAGGAAGCCAACCCCTTCGATTCCATCTCGGCGAAATTCGAGAAGTCGCCGGCGCCAAGCCAGGCCCCTGAGCCGGTGGCCACCGAGAAGGACGAGCCGGCCGGAGAATCGATGGCCCAGGAAAAACCAGACGATTCGTTCGAGGCTTTCTTCCGGAAGACCTCGGGTTCGGTCGATTCCGAGACCAGGCAGCCGGTCGAGCCGGTTCCCCTGATCACCGCGCCCGCGGCTGAGGATTCGCCGGGTTCCGAAAACTCGATCGAGGCGTTCCCCGCCCGGGAGGAGGCGAAAGAGCCCGCCGCCGAGGCGAAAGCGGAACCGGAGACGCCGGCCCCTGCCGAGCCATCCATCGACCCCGAGCCGCCGAAAGAAGCTCCCGAGGCGGCCGTCTCCAAGCCGGAACCCGAGCCCGAGGAGGAAACCGAATCGCCTTTCGGCAAACTCCCCGCGGCCTCCGCCGGTCCGGCCCCGAATTTGTGGTCGGGTTCTTTCCCGGCCTCCATTTTCGGAGGCGACAAGCCGAGCCAGGAGGCGAAGCCGGACGCCGGCGAACCTGGCGCGCCTGAAGCGGTTCGGAAGGACGAAAAGGAGACGCCCACGACGGGTTGGCCGATTGCCGATGGCCGAAGAGAGAAGGCGGCGCCCGAGCCTGCGCCGGAACCCGCCTTGCCGACGAAGTCCCAGATTTCGGAATCCGGCCCGCCGGCAGAAGAAGTCGCTCCGACTGCCGAGGCTCCGAGCCCTGGGGAGGGGAAACCCGCCGACGACGACGATCGCCTGGTGTTCTCGTTGCGCGATGTGCTCGTGCCGATGACTGGCCGGACCGGGATCGATTTCTCCAACATCCCTCCGTCGGCGAAGGTGCGCCTGCCGATGGCCCTGGTGGAGCCGCAACTCGCGACCGGCGAGGTGGAACTGCGCGTTTCCGACCTCTGCCGCTACACCGATCCCGAATCCGCCCTGCTGCTGAAGCGCATCGACCCGCTCCTGACGGTTCCGCTGCCGCAGAACGAACTGTTTCACCAGTTGCAGGACATGGCGCCGGAAATGTTGCCGGAGTCCTTCGACCCCGCGGACCTGGAGGCGGAATTCTCGACCCTCTTCGGTTCCGAAGCGGAAAGCGACGCGGGCCTGAGCTGGCTTTCGCCACCGGCACCGGCCGTGGTTTCCGCGGAAGACCTGGCGAAGCCCCGGGCGGAATCCGAGCCGCCATCGGAGGCGAAGGCCGAGAAACCCGAGGCCCGGCCCGAAGCGGCCGAAGTCTCCCCGGCGGAAAGGGAGGAAGCCTCCGAACCGGCCCGATCCGAAGTCGAGCCCGCCTCCGAGAAGCCGGCGGTGTCCAAGCCGGCTCCCAGGCGGGTCATCTCGGTGACGCGAACCACGAAGCCGAAGCCGAAACCGGAACCCGCAAAGGCCGAACCGGAAACGCCCGTCGAAACGCGGCCGGAAGTGGCGGCCACCCTTCCCATGTCGACTCCGAGGGTCAGCGCCTCCGCGGCTTCGAAATCCGCAAAGCGGGATTTCCGGTCGCCCGTGGTGGCGGAGGAAGATCCTTTCGCCAGCTTCAACATTCCCGGGCCACTGTCAGTGAGCGACGCGCCCGCCTCCGAATCGAAGCCAACTTCAGAATCCGTGGAACCGCCGTCCTCTTCAACCTCCTCTCCCGCTTCGAAGTCGCCCGCTTCGGACCTTTCCGATCCTTTCGCGCCCCTGCCTCGCAAGGTCGCCGACGAGACCCCCGAGCCCGAAGCCGAACCCGAGGACGCAGACATGAGCTTTTTCGAAGATCTTGGTGAATTCTCCGGGGCCGGTTCGGACGAGGAGAAGAAAAAGGAGTCCGGCGCCGCCGCTCCGGAATCAGGGGAAAAGAAGGGTGCGCTCGAACCGCAACCGGAGCTTCCCGGCCTGTCCGGATTTGCCCGTTTCGACGACCTGGAACCGTTCAGTCCCGCAACCACCCGCGAATGGCCGGGCGCGACCCTGTCGAAAAAGGAAACGAAGCCCGAGACCGGAGCCGAATCCGCCGGCTCTTCCGATTCCGACATCGATGCCGGGGGATTTTTCGAAGAGCTGGAGGCCGAAGCGGCGCCGAAACCGGTCGCTCCCCAGCCGAAGCCAAAGCCGAAACCGGAAAAGTCGAAGCCGGCTCCGACTCCGGTTCCCGCGGCGCGGAGGGAGACTGAAGCTCCGGCCAAGGAACGTCGTTCCGAGCCCAGTGGGCCCGCTTCCCGGAGCGCGAGCGGCGGAAGTTCCGGTAACTCCCGCCTTCGCGACATCGAACTGCGCGCCGTTTTCGGAACCGACGAGGACTTCACCTTCCGCAGGGTGGCCGACCTTACCGCCGACCTCCCGGGCGTCGAGGCCTGCGCCATCGTGGTTCCGGACATGGTCGTCCAGGCCCCCCGGGGCCGGGAAGCGGGTGATCTCGCCAGCCGGGCCGGCGCCCTGGTGAAGAGCGCCCGCGAACTCGCCGAGGCCACCGGCATGGCGAATTCGGAAACGTTCACTTTCCACACCGACCGCGGCGTCCTCAGCATCTTCATGCACGAGGACTGCTGCCTGACCATTTCTCACGCCGAGGGACAGTTCGATCCCGGGGTGCGGGAGAAACTCATTCTCGTGGCCCGGGGACTCTCGGGCCTGGACAACTGAGTTACGCCTTTCGAGTCCGCTGTTTCGTTTTCGAATCCTACCCGCTAATCTGAGCCGTTTTCCCCATCCGTAGCCATGGCAGTCGTCAATCACGACACTCGCGAAGTTCAGTTCAAGATCGTCTACTGCGGTACTCCGCTGGGCGGCAAGACCACGAACCTCATCTACATTCACAACCGCCTCGCTCCGGCGATGCGCGGCGACCTGGCCTCGATCGCCACGGAGCAGGAGCGGACGTTGTTCTTCGACTTCCTCCCCGTGCATCCCACGATCATCGCCGGCTACGACACGCGCTTCCAACTCTACTCGGTTCCCGGGCAGAAGATCTACGGCGAGACGCGGCGGATCGTGCTCACCGGCGTCGATGGCATCGTCTTCGTGGCGGATTCCGATC
Organism: Verrucomicrobiia bacterium; assembly: GCA_030432615.1. Lineage (GTDB taxonomy): Bacteria > Verrucomicrobiota > Verrucomicrobiia > Verrucomicrobiales > DEV007 > JAEUHH01. Next base: position 6,106 of record JAUIGT010000230.1, on the reverse strand, counting down.
CGGCTCGGATCGAGGCCAATCTCGAGGCCCTGGAGTCCACCCGGGAGGCGCTCGACTCGCTGAATCGCTCCTTCGATCGCATCCCGCTCTTCTTCCAGTTCAACAAGCGCGACCTGCCGAACGCCATGGCTCCGGAGGAGATGGACGAAATGCTGTCGGTGAAGCGTCCGACCCTCCTGGCCAGCGCCGCGAACGGCTACAACGTCTTCGCCACCTTGGACGCCGTCACCCAGAAGGTGCTCCGCGACTTCCACTACCGCCGCCGCCTCCGGGCGATGCGACAGGCGGAGCTTCGGGAGGAGGCCGAAAGAAACGAGGTGGAGGCAGCAGCGACCGCCGCACGCGAGGTTTCTCCCTCGGCTTCCGGGGAACGAGAAAAGGACGACAAGGTTCGTTCCCGAACGGCCGACGGCGAGTCGGAAAGGACGGGCGCGGATTCCTCGTCCGAAGTCGCACTGGGAAGCTGACGAATTTGGGGTTATGATTACCTTTTCCTGATGTCGGCTTCGGGGTATGACTTGAGTCTCCTGCCCGATGCCAACCCGAACGAACGATAGGAGATTCGCCACATGAACGACGCCTCCCCTGACAACGAGCCACTCGACTGGGACGATGTGGAAGTGAGTGCCGACGCCGCCGATCGGGCGGAGGACCTGTTGCGCGATTTCGCGTCCGATGCCGAGCTGGACATGGCCGTGATCGTCGATCGGAGCGGGGGAATGGTGGCCGGGGTGGCGAGTCGGGCCGATGTGGATGTCGATACGGTCGGCGCCCTCGTGGCCGGGGCCTTCGGGGCCATGCGTTCGCTGGCTCGGGAACTGGGCGAGGCGGCCATCGTGGAAAGCCTGCACCACGGGGGCAAGGACACGATTTACCTGCGCCAGATCGGATCGCGCTACATCCTGCTCGGGGTCGCGGAACTGAACCAACCCGCCGGGATCGTCCGCGAGCGGGCCGCCCAGATCGCCGGGCCCCTGGCCTCGCTGCTCGGGGAGCCCGCGGAATCGGGAACGGCGCCGGGAGGGAATGCAGCTTCTTCCCCGTCCCCGAATGCCGGTGCGCCGCAGTCCGGATACGCCTACGACATCGGCTGAGTGCGGGCAGGACTTCCCGCCATGGGAGAATCGGAGAATATTTTGGCGGACTTTCTGCTACATCCTTGGAATGAAACAGTGCCACCGCAAGACCCGGTCTTCTCGCTTGTCAGGAGACCGCGTTCGTGGCAAGAAAACGTGGTCGGAAGAGAACAGAATCCATCATGATTGATTTGATCGAAAAAGGAGGGCCCCTGATGTGGTTGCTCCTCGGTTGCAGCATTCTGACCGTGGCGATTTCGCTGGAACGCTACTTTCACTTTCACCGCGCCCGCATCGATGTCGGCGATCTCCTTCACGGCTTGAGAAATCTGGTGCGCAACCGCAACTACGCCGAGGCACTCCACGAATGCGCCGGCACGCCCGGCCCGGTGGCGCGGGTCATCCATTCCGCCCTCATTCGACACGACTCGCCGCGTACGGAGCTGAAGGAGATCGTCCAGGAGAGCGGGCAACTGGAGGTGCCGAAGCTGGAGAAATACCTCGCCGTGCTGCTTTCGGTCGCCTACGTGGCTCCCCTGATCGGTTTGCTGGGGACGATTCTCGGACTGGTAAACACCTTCGTGCAGGTCAATGCGGCGGGCGGATACGCCACCGCCACCGAGATTTCCAAGGGCGTCTACACCAGCCTCATCAGCTCGGCCGCGGGACTGATGGTCGCCATCCCGGCGTTTGTTCTCTACTCCTTCCTTCGCGCCTATGCGAAGACGCTGATGCACGACATGGAGCGCGCCGGAATCGAGATCGTGAACATCATCTGCGACCTTCGCAAGGAACGCTCCGACATCATCGCCATGAATCCCGGACGCGCCGGGAACGACAAGGACGGCGAAGGTCCCGCCGCTGCTCCGGTCAATTCGTGAAGCTGGAATCGACACTTCCCAGGCGCACCGCTCCTCTCTACACGGCCCCGCTGCTCGATGCCGTGCTGCTGCTGCTGATCTTCTTTCTCCTGGGGTCGAATTTCATCCTCAAATCGGGCATCGCGGTCGATCTGCCGTTTTCCGATTCCAGCCTCCCGGCGGTGGAGCGATCGCACATCGTCACCATCGTGCCCGGGGAACTGACCCGCTATTACTTCAACGAAGACCGCGTCTCTCTCGAGGACCTCGACGTCCGGCTCGCCGGGGGCGTGGAACAGACCCGCCAAGTGATCCTGCTGGCCGACTCCCGGGTGCCCTACGGAACGGTCATGGAAGTGTCCAACCTCGTCCTCAAGCACGGATACGACCTGGCCTACGCCACGGGTTCCGAGCCCGTGGCGCGTTGAAAAAAATTCCTCAGGACGGGTAGAATCGGTCGCCTTCGCCGGCCACCGCCGCCGCCGGTCCTTGCCTCCTCCATGAAATCCCCTGTCAGCGCCGAAGAAGAACCCGAGCACGATGGCCTGCTCTTCGCGTGGGGCAGCCGGAAGGCGGTGGTCGCGCACCTGGGACTGTTCGTGGCGATCTCGGTGGGGATACATTTCTTCGGATTCTACCTTTTCCAGGTGGTGTATCCGGTGACCGCCCGGGTGGAACCGGTGCCGAGCCGGGTTCATCTGCTCGATCCCTCGAATCCCGCGGTCAGCGCCCTGATGCGACAGATCGATGATCGACTCGTCTTCCTGCGTCCCGCTTCCGCCGGGGCGGAAGTACGCGTGGATCTCGCGGATCACTCCGTCGAGTTCCGGCCCTCCTTTGCCGAGGGCGGGCTGAACTTCCTGCCAGTGCCGCTGGCGGAGTTTCCCGGTGACGAGGGGGACGGTTTCGGCGTGGTGCTTCCGCCCGTAGAACGACTGCCGATGCCGGAGACGACGTTGCGCAGTTGGCGAATCGGTGGCGCTCTCGCCGGGCGCGAAATCCGCCGGCCCGAAGCCCTCGACGAGGTCTTGTCTCCCTTCGCCAAGGCCTTGGAAGCGGACGAACCCGCCGTTAGGCTCAACCTCGCGGTGGATCGGCAGGGGAATGTCCGATCCGTCCGCCTGTCCGAACCAGGCAACCGAGAGGAACCACGATTTGAAAAACTCGAGACCTCGGTGTTGGCTCACCTGAGGTTCGAACCCGAAGTCGGGGCCACTCCCGGAGCCGGCGACGAGGAATCGCTACAGCGAGGGTGGCTGGAAATCGGCAACTGACCGGGACGCTCTCCGCCTTCGTTGCTTCTGTCCCATGATCCGCATTTCCCTAGATCATCTCATCGTGGTTTACCTGGCCATCGTGCTGGGGCTGTTGTTCTGCGTCTGGGTGGCGGCCGAGCTGTTCCAGAGTCGGCAGGAACGCCGCCGGCGAAGGGACTTCGTGATCTGCGGGATCTGCGATCACATCTTCGAGGATCGATCCGAGAAGCACCTCCTCAATTGCCCGCGCTGCGGAGCCCTGACAGAGCGCAGCAAGGTTCGCGAGATTTGATCGTCAAGAGCGGGAGACACGGGATTTCGTGACCGACGTTTGACCTTGCAAAGCGGGGCAAGCGTGGTGAGTTTAGGCCCCAATTTTCCAGCAATATGGAGCGTAGAGTCGTCATCACAGGTATGGGTGTGGTTTCCCCGATCGGCAACGATCTGGAAACCTTTTGGAGTAGTCTGCTTGCCGGCAAGAGCGGCGTTCGCCGGATCGAGCAGATGGACACGACCGACTACGACTGCAAGATCGGGGGCGAGGTGGTCGATTTCGAGCCCGGTCCGTGGTTCAACAATCACAAGGACGCGCGTCGCGCCGATCGTTTCACCCAGCTCGCCATGGCGGCCTCGAAGATGGCGGTGACGGATTCCGGCATGGACATGGAAGCCATCGATCCCACGCGCGTCGGGGTGATGGTCGGCAGCGGGATCGGCGGACTCGATACCCTCGAAAAGCAACACAGCGCCCTGATCCAGAAGAGCCCCTCGCGGGTTTCGCCCTTCACCATCCCCATGATGATCGCCAACATCGCCAGCGGCATGGTGTCGATGGAATGGGGCCTGCGGGGACCCAACATGTGCATCGTCACCGCTTGCGCGACCTCCAACCACAACATCGGGGAAGCCTGGCGGATGATCAAGATGGGCGACGCCGACGCCTTCGTGGCCGGCGGGAGCGAAGCGACGATCACGCCCATGGGCCTCAGTGGATTCGGCAACATGAAGGCGCTCTGCCTGCGCAACGATGAGCCCGAGAAAGCCTCGCGTCCCTTCGACAAGGACCGCAGCGGATTCGTCATGGGCGAAGGCGCCGGCGTGGTCGTGATCGAGGAACTCCAGCACGCGCTCCAGCGTGGCGCCCGCATCTACTGCGAACTCGCCGGCTACGGGGTGTCCGCCGATGCCTTTCACCTCACTTCGCCGCATCCCGAGGGGGAAGGCGCCAGTCGCTGCATGGAGATGGCCCTGCGCCATGCCCGGGCCAATCCCGAGGACATCGACTACGTCAACGCCCACGGAACCTCGACTTCACTCGGTGATGTCTGCGAGACCAAGGCCATCAAGCGCACCTTCGGCGATCACGCCAGGAACGGCCTCCTCGTCAGCTCCACCAAGTCGATGACCGGCCACCTCCTCGGCGCGGCCGGCGGCGTGGAACTGGCGGCCTGCGTCAAGGCCATCAACGAGGGCGCGGTGCCTCCGACCATCAATCTCGATGATCCCGATCCCGAGTGCGATCTCGACTACATCCCGCACACCCCGCGCGAGGTGAAGATCGACACCGCCATCTCCAACTCCTTCGGTTTCGGCGGTCACAACGCTTCCGTGCTCGTGAAGCGCTTCGAGGCGTGAGCGACGGGAGAACCCCTCGACGTCAGTAGGTCAGCAGCGCCTTTACCGGGAATTCCCCCGCGGCTTCGGCTTCGAGCACCTTGCGGCCGTCGAGAAAGCCCAGTTCGATGAAAAACGCGGCGCCGATGATGTCGCCGCCCTGGCGCTTGACCAGTTCCAGCGCGGCCGCCGAGGTGCCGCCGGTGGCGAGCAGGTCATCGACGAGGAGCACGGTTTCTCCTTCGATGAGGGCGTCCTCGTGGATTTCCACCGTGGCCTCGCCATACTCCAGCGCGTAACTGATCTCGTGGGTTTTCCAGGGGAGCTTGCCCTTCTTGCGCACCGGAACCAGGCCGCAGCCGATGCGGTCCGCCACCGCCGCGCCGAAGATGAATCCCCGGGCATCGATCCCGACGATCTTGTCGACGCGTTGGCCGTCGATGAATTCCACCAGCCCATCGATGGCGAGCCGGAAAAGGGCCGGATCGCCCAGCACGGGAGTGATGTCTTTGAAAACAATGCCCTCCTTGGGGAAGTCCTGGACATCCCGGATGGCGCTACTGAGTCGGTCGAGGTCGGTGGGGCTCACGACCCCGAATCTGGCGCGGATGGCGGACCGGGTCAATGTTTTGGAGCTGGGAGCTGGGAGCTGGGAGCTGGGAGCTTGGAGCTTGGAGCTTGGAGCTTGGAGCTTGGAGCTTGGAGCTTGGAGCTTGGAGCTTGGAGCTTGGAGCTTGGAGCTTGGAGCTTGGAGCTTGGAGCGCTGGCGCGCTGGCGCGAATGGCTTGGAGTACCCAGGAGCAGGGGGTGTTTTTTGGCGGGGACGAAGGGAAACCGCAGTCGGGAGATCCCTCGGCTCGCAAGCTCGCTCGGGATGACAAGAGCCGGGGAGGCTGGGGAAGTGCGCCGGAAAAGCCCCGGAGGGGCGGCAAGACGGTAGCGCGGGGTGGAGCGTAGCGGAACCCCGGGGTTGGAAGTATCCGCCCCAGTGAGCCCCGGAGGGGCGTCGAGAGAGTATCGCGTGATCTTGCACCTCTGGAATCCGCCAACCTCTTCGCCAATCGCCAATCGCCAATCGCCAATCGCGGATCACGGATCACGGATTCCCTCCGCCCTCCCGCCATTTGCAAACGCGGGGGCGCAACGGTAGGTTGCGCGCCCTTTTCCCCGTCGCCGCCGGGATGCCTGCGGCGGTCGAAATTCGTAACCTCTACCGATGGACAAACTGTTCCTGGCCCTGTCGACGCTCTGCTTCCTGGGCGGCTTCCTCTACGTGGTCGCCGCTCTGCGAAAACGACAG
>JAUIGT010000229.1 GCA_030432615.1 Verrucomicrobiia bacterium | reverse complement strand
CCGAGCTGGGTTTCCGGCAGGCCGATCTTGGTGGCCCGATCGGCGCTGGCGACGCGCCAGTCGCAGGCGAGCGCGAGTTCCAGTCCGCCCCCGAGACAGGCCCCGTGAATGGCGGCGACGGTCGGGAACGGAAGATCGGCGACCCGGTTGAAGATGCGCTGGCCGGTCTCGGTCATGGCGGCCAGTTCCGCCTCGCCGGCTTCCGACAAGGCTTTCAGGTCCGCGCCGGCGATGAAGATCGAGGGCTTGGCACTGGTGAAGACGAGTCCGCGGATGCCGTCCCCGCCGGACAACGATTGGAGATGCCCGTCGAGCGCGGCCAGGGTGGCGGCGTTGAAGATGTTGGCGCCGGAACCGGGAGTATCGAAGGTCAGGACGACGATGCCGTCGTCGCGGTCCTCGCGGCGAATCGGTGATGTGGATTCGGGATCACTCATGGGTTCGATGCGGATGAGTTTCTGGATCTGCTGAAAACTGAGGGGGCGTCGTTTTCTCATGGAGGCTCACCTCCTGGGGGCTGGTTGGGGGTTGAGTTGGGGAATAGGAAGAGGACTGGGAACAAGAAGAGGAGTGATTCTGCATCAGGGGCGTTCGAGCCAGACGGCGCCGCCCTGGCCTCCGCCGACGCAGAGGCTGCAGAGCGCCTGCTTTCCGCCGGTGCGGCGAAGTTCGTGGAGCGCGGTGAGAATGAGGCGCGCGGCCGAAGCGCCAACCGGATGGCCGAGGGCGATGGCGCCGCCGTTGGGGTTCAGTTTTTCCTCGGGAATGGCGAGGCCCTCGAAGTCGGGGCGTTGCAGGAGATCGAGCACCGAGAGCACCTGAACCGCGAAGGCCTCGTTGATCTCGATGATGTCGGCGTCGCTCGGCTTGCGGCCGCTTCGTTCCGACAGTTTCCGGATCGCGTAGGCCGGGCCGAGTCCCATGCGCTCCGGATCGCAGCCGGCGTAGGCGTGATCGACGAGGCGACCGAGCGGTTCGAGACCGAGTTCTTCGGCCTTTTCCTCGGTCATCACCAGCATGGCCACGGCGCCGTCGGTGATCTGCGAACTGTTGCCGGCGGTCACCGTGCCGGTGTGGCGTTCGAAAGCGGGACGCAACTTGGCCAATGCTTCCCTGGTCTGGTTCGCGCGGACGCCGTTGTCGTCGAGCACGTAGCCATCCTTCGCCTTCGGCAGATAGACCGGACACATTTCTTCGCGCAACTTTTCCCGCGCCGCCGCGGCCTTCTGGTGGGACGCCAGGGCGAAGGCGTCCTGGCGTTCGCGATCGATGGCGAACTCGCGAGCCAGCACCTCGGCGGTCTGGCCCATGCCCATCTCGGCGACGGGATCGGTGAGTCCCTGCTTGAGGCCGACGATGGGAGAAAAGTCCCTGGGGCGGAATTGCAGGGCCGCAGCCGCTTTACCGCCCCAGGTTTTCGCACGCGCAAGCGCGGCGAATTTCGCGGCCGCGGCCGCTGAAAAAAGAAGAGGCACCGACGACATGCTCTCGGTGCCGCCGACGACGAAGACGTCCCCGTGTCCGGCCACGGCGCGTTCGGCGGCAGTGGTGAGGCTCTCCATGCCGCTGGCGCAGTTGCGATGCACCGTCATGGCCGGTTTCGATTTCGGGATGCCGGCCCGCAGGGAGATGACGCGCGCGATGTTGGCGGCGTCGAAAGGCTGGCAGACACAGCCGAAGATGGTCTCGTCGATCATCTCCGGATCGATCCCGGTGCGGGTCAGCAAGGCGTTCACCGCCACGCGGCCGAGTTCCACCGCATCGGCCGAGGCCAGTTCGGTGCCGAACTTGGAGAAGGGCGTGCGGACGCCGTCGATGATGACGAGTTTTCGGGAAGGGGACATCGGGAAAGTTTTCAGTCTTCAGATTTCAGTTTTCAGTTCTCTGCCGGAGACAGGACCTGGGAAGGAGGAGTGGATCTCTCCGCCCTGGGGCGGTGATCGACGACTTTCTCTTCCTTCAGTTTCTCGCCGACCCCCTGCAAGTCGCGCAAGGTCTCGGCGTCGTGGAATTCGATCCGGTTGGGAGAGATCTCGGTGAGGGAACGGAACCGCTTGTGAATGGCGTGCGAGAGGCGCTCGCGATCGGCACCGTCTCCCGGCGCCACGTGGACGACGATTTCGTCGGCGGCGAGTGGGTCGTCGTTGCGTTTTCTCAGCTCGATCTGCCAGGCACCGATGGTGTCGATGTCGTCGAGCATGTTTTCGAGATCGCTGAAATTGACCAGCGTGCCCTTGAGCTTGTCGATGTGCAGTTCGCGGATGTCGCTGACGCGGGAAATGCGTCCCAGCAGGCGCGGCAGGCTGCGACCGCAACGCGGGCAGGGCTCGTGTACCAGCCCTCCGGAAATGCGGTCACCGGTTCGGTAGCGCAGGACCACGCTGCCTCGTCCGTCGAGCGGCGTGTAGACGATTTCTCCCGGCTCACCATCGGGCACCACGCGACCGGTTTCGGGATCGATCACCTCGACGAATCCGAGATCGGGATAGAGATGATAGCCGCCCGATTCCTCGTCGGCGGTGAAGGGGCACTCCGGCCAGGCCACCCGGGCCTCGGTAAACCCGTAGGTCGCCATCACCGCGACTTCGTGCGACCCGAGTTCGGCGCAGAGAGAACGAAGCTTCCGACGCATCCCGTCGGGCACCTTTTCGCCGCCGAGCACGATGCGCTGGATGTTCGGATTCTCGACGCCCGCCTCCACCGCCTGCTGGAGGACGTGGTAGACGAAGGTCGGCATCCCGATGAGGGCATCCGGCTGGATCTTGTCGAGTAACCGCACGTTGCCCTCGGTGCCCATGACCTTTCCACCTCCGGTCGAGAGGCAGAAGGTGTTGTAGCCGAGCCCGGCGTAGTGGGCCTGCCAGAAGGCCAGGTGCGGGGCGAAGGGAAAAAGATTGAGATGGCGCCAGTCGGCCCGCGAGTCGCAGATCTCCATCATGCGACGACCGGCGATGGCGAGGTTGTCGAGATCGTGCTGGGTGTAGAGAAAGGGCACCGGGTCGGACGAGCGGCCGGTGGTGCTGGTCATGAGGATGGGACGATACTCCCGCTCCAGGGCGGCCTTGGCGCCTGCCGGGCCCCGGGTGACCACTTTCCAGATGGTGGACGCCCGGCGCTTCAGGACCTGTTCGTCCGGAATGAGGACGAAGTCCCGCGTCTTCGCGGCGGAACCGGGAATGGAGAGAAGATCCTTTTTCGAGGAAAAGGGCACCTGTTCCCAATCGCTCCAATCGTGGAGGTTTTCGATCGTGATTCCCTCACGGGCGAAGAGCCGGGCATAGTGCTTCGAAAATGGCAGAACGGCATCGGCCAGATAACTCCGCAGGCGGGCGAACTGGAGCCGGCGCACCTCCTCGCGATCGAGTTCCGCCCAGTGACGGGTCAGCCTGGATCCAAGAAGTTTCATGACACGGAGTCTCCTTCCCGTTCGAGCGTTTCGGTTTCCGAAGTCAGCGGCGGCGCCTGGTCGGAGAGCAGGCTCCGGATGGCCGGCAACGCCTCCTCGGCGGCCTTCCGACCGATCTCGATGTAGCGGCGGTAGCCGGTGTAGTCGTGCCAGCGGGCTTCGGTATCGACCGGCCGGATCAGCACGTCGGCCAGCTCGGTGCTGTGTTCGACCACCCGCATCTGCGAGGCCATGGCCGCGCTTCGGAGGATATCGAGCAGGTTGCCGCGGGCGAACCAGTTGACCTGCCGGTTCAGCCAGCAGAAGGGACGCTGCCAGAGCGGGCGAACCTCGCAATCGGGGCGGGCGCGACGGCTTTCCTGGAATTCCTCGATCGAGGGCAGGACGTTGACGGCGATGACGTGATCGACTCCCGCTTCCTCGCGAAGCACATCGACCGGCATCGGATCGCAGACACCACCATCGACATACTCGACGCCGTCGCGAACCACCGGGACCACGCTCCCGGGAATGGCGATGCTGGCGAGCACGGCGGAGGCGACGTCCCCCTCGTCGAGGACCGCGCGACGGAAGCCTTCGAACTCGGTCGCCAGCAGGTAGAGCGGACGCGCCATTTCCTTGAAGGTCCGGTGCCCGAGGGTCTTTCGCAGGCGGCGTTCGATCTTCCAACCGCGAATGAAACCGCGCCTCGGAAACGCCACCGGATCGACCAGCGACCAGAGATCGCGCCGTCCCTTCATCTCGGCGGCAAGCGCTTCCAACTGCTCACCGTCCAGTCCGGAGGCCCACATCGCGCCGACGTAGGCGCCCATGCTGGTACCGGCGACGGCATCGATCTCGATGCCGTTCTCCTCCAGGACCTGGATCACCCCGATGTGGGCGAGTCCCTTGGCGCCGCCCGAGGACAGGGCCAGGCCGACGGAGGGGCGCCGGCCATCGCGCTTCGGTTCCGCGGGAGAACGGCGCTTCTGCCGGGAGGTGGAACCTGCGGTCCCGACATCGCTCCAGGGGAGCCAACGCCGAAGCACCGCGAGCGGACCGTTCGCGGATTTCTTCGAGGCATCGAGGGCAGCTTTCATGGGGGTGGGCAGCGAACCCTGTCGGGCTCACTGGCGACCGTTCGGCCACCCGGCTGCGGGGAGATCGTAGGGGATCTTTTCAGGGATCCTCACGGTCGCGGTCGAAACCGCCACCGTGATTGAGGGTCGGATACTTTGGGGGAATACGGCTCTCGTTTTGTTCCCAATGACCTCCGGCGAAAGGGGCGGTGATCGCCAGAAGCTTGGCAGGGGTCTGGTTGGTTATGCGTTCACTGGGGGATTTCGTTCGAAAACTGGCGGAGCGATGGGAGCCATGCACTCCAACCCTATTGGACGACGAATGGTGTTAAACTGTTCACCAGATTCGTGAAAAATCGCGAAGAGGACAAGCATTCCCTCGGGGAAATTTCTTGCGGTCCGGCACGGGAACGGAGATTGATGGTTCCGTCCATGAAAGCACTCCCCCGCCCTTCTCTCCTGCCGGCTCTCCTCCTTTCCCTCTTCGCCGCTTTGCCTCTCGCCTCCAGCGCGGAGGAATCCCTTCCCCTCTGGCCGGAGGGCGTTCCCGGCGAGGCCGATCTCGAGATGGCTCCCGAATCCCAGGAGGACAAGGCCAACGACGGAATCTGGCGGGTTTCCAACGTGAGCCAGCCGACCCTGACTTTCTACCCGGCTCCCGCCGACACCAACTCGGGAGCGACCGTGGTCGTCTGCCCCGGCGGCGGCTACAACATCCTCGCGATCTCCCACGAGGGCACCCAGGTCTGCGAGTGGCTGAACTCGATCGGGGTCAATGCCGCGCTCCTCAAATACCGGGTTCCCCGCCGCGATGGCCTGGAGAAACATCACGCCCCGCTTCAGGATGCGCAGCGCGCCCTCTCGCTCGTGCGCCAGCACGCCGGCAAATGGAAGATCGATCCCGACCGCGTCGGCATCCTCGGATTCTCCGCCGGCGGTCACCTCGCGACCATGGCGCTGACCAGCGGCAAGGCCCCGCGCACCTACAAGGAAGACCCGAAGATCGACGCCACCAACTGCCAGCCGAATTTCGCCATCCTCGTCTATCCCGCCTACCTCCAGGATGAGAAGAATCCCGACAAGCTGTCACCCGAAATCAAGATCGACAAGGATACCCCACCGGTCTTCATGGTCATCGCCCACGGTGACAAGCGATTCGTGCAGGGCAATGCCCTCCTCTACCTGGAACTGGCGCGCGCGGGCGCTTCCGCGGAGCTGCACATCTTCGCCAAGGGCGGTCACGGATTCGGCATGAAGCACATCGGCGAGGAGGTCCAGAACTGGCCCCAACTCGCCGGCAACTGGATGCAGGCCATGGGTTTCCTGGAAGCGCCGAAAAAGCCCTGAAGGGAACCTCGTAGAGTCCACCGCACCGGGGCCGGCTTCCCGGTTGACGGCTTTCCCCGCCAGGGGCTACCCTTGTCGCCCTCGACGATGAAGCCGCGTCATTCACTCTCCCGACCGACCCTGTGGCTGCTGGCCGGGACGCTCTTCGGCTTCCCGACCGGTCGCGCCGACTCGCAGGAAGAGAATCGTCCCCTTCCCCCCGAGGCCCAGGGTGCCAGGACCGCCTACGAAGCCGAACGCCGTAGGCACCTCGTGGAACTGGACGAGACCTACCTGGAGCAGCTCGGCAAGATCCTGGAGAAATACTCCCGCGCGGGAAACGTCGATGCCACCCTCGCCATTCGCCGGGAGATGGATCGAATCCGGGAAGAACTCGAGGAGTTCCGGGCTCCCGCCGAAGGAAACGGCGAGGGCCAGGGTCACCGGGAACCGGGCATCACGGTGCCCGAAGACCGGCCCGTGAACATCACCATCAAGGCCAGCGCCCGCGAGGGCGTGGTGCTGGAAAAGGTCGAAAAGGGAGACCAGATCATCCTCCAGTATGTTTCCGGAAAATGGAAATCACACGGCCAGTTGGCCACGGAGAACCCGGACTCGCTCGCCATCTCCCACGGAGAGGAGAATCGACTGGCGATTTACTCGAAGAAATCGCCCTCTTCGCGGCTCCGTCCTCTCGCCGTCGTCCCCCCCCAGACGCAGATGAATCCCTTCGTGTTCACCCTTCCCTCCGACTACCACCAGATCCTGCTGAGGATCCACGAAGATCCCGACGGGCTCTGGCCGGAGAATCCCGGAAGCGTGGTCTACCGGGTGCAGCTGAAAAAGAAGAAGGAGCCCTGAGATTGTGGCGGGCGACTCCCGGTCTGATACCAAATCCAAGAAATCACCTGACGATTCAGGGAAGGCGAAAAAGGGGATTCAGCCTTCGGCGTTTCTGGGAGATTCGGGTCGGTTCTCCCCGGTTGCTTCGTTGCTCGTCGGTGGCGATGCCCGCATCGCGTCCTCCTCGTGCCTCGCCCCGAGAAAAACCGCCTCCGAAAATCGTCAGGTTTTTTCTCGGAAATGGTATGACTCCCCACTTGGCCGATCGCCTCAGGGATTCCGTCGCAGAAAACTCAGCGTGGTCCGCATCGCCACCTGCCCCCCGGGGCTGAACGGAAAGTAGTCGCAGGCGTGGGTCGCCCAGGGAAGCTCCAGGAAAGTCACCGGTGCGTTCTCCGATTCCATCTCGGCCGCGAGGCGCCGGCTCTGTTTTACCCACACCAGCGTGTCGCGCGTCCCGTGGATCAGCAGGGTGGGAGGAACCTCGGATGTGACCAGCTCGATGGCCGAGGCCGAGTGGTAAACCTCCCGCTTCTCCTCCGGATCGCCACCGAGGTAATCGCGCAACAGTTTCAGGGAGTCGAGCACATCATCCGGGCGGGCGTATTTCCGGGCGAAAAACATGTCGTGGGGAGCGTAGAACGCCACGCACCGGCGAACGCCCAATCCCGGAAGCCCGAACGCCGTCGCCGAGGCGATCTGTCCCCCGGCCGACCGGCCGAGCAGGGTCAAATCTTCCGGATCGATCCCGAACTCCTCCGCCCGCGTCCGCATCCAGCCGACCGCTTCGCGAATGTCGTCCCGTTGAGACGGCCAGTGATGCTCCGGGGCCAGTCGATAGGCCGGCATCACCACCACGAAACCGTGCGAAGCCAGCTCACGATCCCAGTGAAGAAACTCGTCCGGCTTCCCGTCGCTCCAACCTCCCCCGTGGATGCTGACCACCCAGGGAAGGCGAGCCCCGGTCTCCCTGGCGTCGGGAGGCAGGCAGACGATCAGTTCCAGGGGACCGCCTTCTTCTCCGCCCTCTCGGAACACGTGGCGCTCGACCGAAACCGAGGCCGTGTCGGGCCCTGTCCATGGCAGAAAAAGCCGGGAGATCGAAAAGCCCTCCACCCGGCCGACCGCCTGCCAGGTCGGCCACAGCAGGAGCACCGCCAGCGACACGCCGACGATGGTGAAACCGGCCCGAACCGGCCCCGGCGGAATCTCCACGAAAAACGCCGAAATCCCCGCAAGCAGCGCCAGGATCGCCAGGTAGTGCCCGAACTCCGTGGCCAGCAGGGTCAGTTGCCACTGGATCAGCGAATCCCCTCTCCGGAAGGAAACCCCAAGCAGGAGGCCCAACCCGAGGAGGATGGCGACGAGGATCCAGCGCATCAAAGCCGGTTCTTGATGAAGCGAACCTGCCCGCCCACCACCGGGATGTGCTGGAAGATGCCGCGGGTCGAGTCCCAGAAATCCTGGTGCAGGACGACCCGTCCCTCGTCGTCGAAGACCAGCTGGGAAATGCCGATCGTTCGGATGGGATCGCCGCCCGCCAGTTTCTTGCCCGAGTAGACCATCTCCCAGCGAACGTAGTAGCTGCCGTCGGAGGAACGAACGGTGTCGTGGTATTCGACCGAGCCTTCGTGAAGCATTTCCGCCGTCTCGATGAGGTAATCCTCGATCGCTTCGGAGCTGCGAAGCGTCTTCAGGGTATCGTTGAAGAAGCATTCGTCGGCATAGACCCGCGAGGCCCTGCCCTTGATGTTCTCGACCGATAGATCGGCAAGCAACGCCTTCCAGGCTTCGAGCCCGCGCTGCTCGGCTTCACCGGGAGACCCACCCTTTCCGGCGGTGTATTCCCGGAGAGCGGCGGCGTAGTCGTCGAGGGGAGCGTCGTTCATGGCGTCGGGAGAGGTGGAAACCGCGCAGCCCGCCAGCACCGCGACCAGCGCCAGCAGCGCGACCGCGAATCCGGCGAGGAAGGACGGGAAGGAAAATTTCGAGAATTTCATGAGAGACGGAGGTGATCTCCGGGACGCGGGGTTACGCCTCGGCATCTCCCAACGGACGACCTCGATCCCTCGAACTGACACGAAAAAACCGGCCACGTTTCCGGGGCCGGTTTGGGAAAAAAGATGGTGCGCGGTATTGGATTTGAACCAATGACCCCATCGGTGTGAACGATGTGCTCTACCCCTGAGCTAACCGCGCATTCTGCCGAGGCAGCGGGCGCGAATATTACCCGCCGCCACCGCCAAAATCAAATGGAAGGTTTCAGGAAGTTTTCCCGCGAGCGGAGCGGGGAACCGGGTGCTCCGGTCTCCGCGTTCCGCCTTCCGCGTTTCCTCAGGCCTTGGCCGCGGCGATACCGCGCTCGATGTCCTCGAGGATGTCGTCGATGTGCTCGATGCCGACCGAGAGACGGATCAGCTCCGGAGTGATGCCGCCGGCCGCCTGCTGCTCCTCGTTGAGCTGCGAGTGCGTCGTCGTCGCCGGATGAATCGCCAGCGACTTGGCGTCGCCCACGTTGGCGAGATGGGAGAACAGCTCCAGTCCCTCGATGAACTTCTTGCCGGCCTCGGCGCCGCCCTTGATGCCGAATACGACCATGGAACCGCCCTTCCCCTTCAGGTATTTCTGGTTCTTGGCGTATTCCGGATCG
>JAUIGT010000228.1 GCA_030432615.1 Verrucomicrobiia bacterium | reverse complement strand
GGTCCCTGCTGATGGAGCCGGGGCACATTGCGCAGCGCGATCTGCTCGAGCCCGTAGGTGGCGATGGGACCGCTGGTCATGAGCACCGCCGACCAGAAGAAGAAGCTGGCGCTTTCCCCGTCGCCGAGCGTTCGGGCGACGATGACGGTGCTGAGGAACTGGATACCCGCACCCGCCATCCGCACTCCCGAAGGGAGGAGCGTGTGAAAGACCCGCAGCAGGTGTTCCGGGGTGAGGCGGAAACCGGCGGTGGATCGCACGAGGGTGGAGGCGAGGGCCTTCAAAGCGGGACGGGAGAAAGGCGGGAGCGGGAGGTTGTCAGGATTGCAGGATCAGGGAGAGCGGTGATTCCGAGGTGCGGCGGAAATCGCGGATGGCTTCCTCGATCTCGATCCGGGTGCTGCGGTCGCGTTCGACCACCAGGAGGTTGGCGTCGGCGAAGGACGACACCACCGCGGGAATCTGGCTTTCCTGGGAAAAGGAGGTCGTCTCGATGATGATCCGGCTGAAATACTGGCGATGCGGGCTCAGCAACTGCCAGGCGTTCTGCTGCGCGCGCAGGCAGCCGGCGGGGAGTCGCAGGGTGTGGAGGTTGGGTGTGCTCGACGCCTGCGGGGCGAGGTTCACCGGCAGCGAGGGATCGCCCCCAGCGACCACGGAGATCAACAGGGTGGGGCAGGAGTAGTAGGCCGAGGCCGAGGCGAGACAGGCGGCGATGCGGAGATCCTGCTCCTTCGGCCAGAGCGAGGTGAGGTGGACGAAACGCGCCTGCCGGTAGTCGGGTGTCAGCAGGACTCTCGTCATTTCCTGCATCAGGCGGGGGTCGTTCGTCTCGTCGTCGGACCGGCCGATTTCGGCGGCGACGGGGATGTCGAGATTCTGTTCCACCTGGCGGCGGTTGCGAAACGGCCCGCCCTTGAACAGGTCGAAGGTGACGAGGCCGAGCGCGAGCAGCATGCCGGTGAATCCGCCGGCGAGCGCAAAGATCGGTTTCGAGGGCTTCGACGGCTTGTAGGCGACGATGGGCTCCGACATCAGGGTGGTGATGGCGGTGGATTTCTCGGTATCGAGCGAAGTCTGGCCGATGCGCTGCTGGAGCTGCTGGTGCACCTGCCACTCGGTCTCGACCCGCTGCTGGATGGCGCGGAACTCGGAGCTGGCGGTCTTGACCGCGGTGAGCTGGCCCTGCAGCTCGGTGACGCGCTCGGTGAGCAGCTTCTCGTTGGTCACGGCGGCGGTGTAGTCCGCCTCGAGCGAGGATTTCAGTTCCACCGCCAGTTGCTTGAGTTGGGCGTCGAGTTCGGCGACCCGGCTCTTGGCTTCCCGATAGCGGGGATTGATCTCCGTAACCTGTTCACGAAGGGCGGCCAGGGAGGCGTGGGCCGAGATCCGCTGGTTGAGGAGGTCGGAGACGTGCTCCAGCTCGGCGAAGCGCCCGAGGTTGATCACCTTGATCGGATCGGCTTCGGGATCGACCTCGCGGAGGGTTTCCACCCGACTGCGGAGATCGATGACGCGGCTGGAGATGCTGTTGAGTTCGTTGCCGATGCGGGAGAGGCGCTCGGCGAACAGTTGGTGATCCTGCTCGACGGTGAGTTCGGGATTCTTGAGGCGGAACTGTTCGAGTTGCTTTTCCGCCTCGAGGGCGCGGGTGTAGGCCAGGTCGGCCTGGGCACGGAGTTCCTCGGTGGAGTGATCGGCCTCGTGGCGTTTCTGATCGCCGAGGAAAGACTCGAACTCCTGCACGAAGGTCTCCGCGATGAGCTGAGCGCGGTGGGGGTCGGGATCGTGGACTGTCAACTCGATGAGGCGGGTGGGGCGGATGAGGCTGGCGCTGAAACGCTTGTCGCGCAGTTCCTTCAACAGGCGGGAGCTGGAGAGCCGCTCGCCCTTTTCCACGGTCTTGTGCAAGGACTTGGGAAGGAAATCGAGGTTCTCCCACAGGTCGAGCCGGTCCATGACCCGGAGGACTACCGAGTCGGAGACGATG
Source organism: Verrucomicrobiia bacterium (assembly GCA_030432615.1). Lineage (GTDB taxonomy): Bacteria > Verrucomicrobiota > Verrucomicrobiia > Verrucomicrobiales > DEV007 > JAEUHH01. Next base: position 7,307 of record JAUIGT010000228.1, on the reverse strand, counting down.
GCCTTTTCGAGGGAGTTGAGGGAATCCAGATCGGAAATGCCGGGGCCGACCGACTCCACCTGGAGCGTGCGATCAAACATCGGGTCCACGAAAACCAGCGCGGTGCTCTTGTAGAGCGGAGTGGCGATCAGGTAGCAGTAGGCCAGCGCGACTACCGCGCAGAGGAAGGGGATTGCGATCAGCCAGGGCAGGCGGCGTTTCACGATGGCCCACAGATCATTGAAGTCGATCAGGGGTGACAGCTCGACCAGGTCCCACTGGGAAACCGTCGAGGCGGGCTTGCCAAGGGACTGCTCGTTGCGCGGGGACAGGGCGGTGGAGGACGACATCAGAGCGGCGGATTCGGGTTTGTAATTATCACAAAAGCGATTTTTAGCAAAATTGCTTGAATTATTTTGCAAAGCAATCAAAATTTGATAAAAATTGCACCACTGAGAATAATTTTTGATAATCCCAAATTCCGCACCGCATGATTTCTCACCGTTACCGAGGATTGATTAAGCTTCACTTTCTGCTGAAGCAGTTGGGGGGGCTCGTTCTCTTCTGGCTCATCGTCTGGCTCCTGCACCTGGTCGTTTACCGGAGTGATCTGCTTCCGGCCAACTATGTCTGGGTGTCGTTCCTGGTGCCGGCCGCGGCCGTTTTCGAAGTGCTCGTTCGTGAAGAACGTTTTCGTTCACTCGGCGGGCTGTCCCGGGCACAGATCTGGAGCCTGACCCAGCGGGAGATTCTCTTCGCCCTCGTCGCCATCTTCGGCGTCATCGTCATGAGCAAGGACGACCGACTCTCGCGCGTCTTCCTGGCCTCCTTCTTCTGCGGCTACGCACTGTGGATCTCGTGGATGAACCAGGTCGGCCACCGACTGTTGCACAATATCCTCTACCGCCGTTCCAAGCAGGGAACCTCGCACACCAGCACCGTGGTGCTGGCTCCTCCGCGCGAGATCGAGCAGGACAGCGCCCTCCGCATGACTGGCACCCTTCCTGGGGCTGATTTTCTCGGTTATGTCAATTACGGTCCCGGTCACGTGGCGGCGGCGCCGTCGTTTCCCGTGCTGGGCGAGTTCGGAAACCTGCGCGAGATCTGCCGCCAGTGTCATGCGCGCCTGCTGCTGGCGCTCGGCCTCGAGGATCAGCCCGACCTGGTCCGCAATCTCCAGCAGCTCTGCGACTCCCTCGGCATGCGATTGATCTGGGTCGATGACAAGCGCAGCCGTTTCAAAGGGAACTTCGACACCCACCGGTCCGGTTCCCAGCTCTTCCTCACCAACTGGCAGGAACCGCTCGAGGATCCCATCCATCGACTGCTGAAGCGGAGCTTCGACCTCGTTTTCTCCTTCGGGGTGGTGGTGACCGTGCTCCCGCTGCTCTGCCTGGGAGTGAAGACGCTCCAGTTGCTCTTCTCTCCCGGACCGCTGTTCTATCGGCAGAAACGCACGGGACGGAACGGCGAAGTCTTCGAGGTCTTCAAGTTCCGCACCATGCACCTGAACGACACCCCCGCCGCCCAGGCGAAGAAAGGCGATCCCCGCATCTACCCCGGGGCGGCCTTCCTGCGGAAAGCGAGCCTGGACGAGTTTCCCCAGTTCCTCAACGTCCTCACCGGCGACATGAGCGTGGTCGGGCCGCGGCCGCACTTCATCGACCACGATCTCTCCTTCGCCGAGATCGTACGGGACTATCCGGTGCGCCATTTCGCCAAGCCGGGCATCACCGGGCTGGCCCAGGTGCGCGGTTGCCGAGGCGAGACCGACACGTCGTTGAAGGTCCGCCACCGCGTGCGCTACGACCACTTCTACCTGCGCCACTGGTCGCTGCTCATGGACGTCTGCATCATCTCTGACACCGTCCTGCAGGTCGTCTTCCCGCCGCGCAACGCCCGTTGAACGCCCGCGGCCCGCGACCTCGGCGTCCCCTTTTCGTCCTCCACCCCGATCCTCCGCTACCCTGATGCCTTCCCGTGTCACTCCGTCCTCCAGTTCACCCGAATTCCATCTCGTCCACGATTTCCTCATCCAGATGGGCGGCGCCGAGCGCGTCGTCGAGGTGATGTCGAAAGCCTTTCCCGCCGCCCCCATCCTGACCAGTGCCACCCGGGCCCAGGGGCTCTTCCCGGTCTTTCGCGAGGCCGACGTCCGCAACAGTTGGATGCAGCGTCTGCCGGGCATGGACCGGCACCACAAGAAGCTGTTCTTTCTCTATCCCTTCGCGTTCCGGTCCCTCCGCCTGCGTCCCGGCAGCGTGGCCTGGATCAGCAGCAGCGGATTCTCCAAGTGGCTGCCCAAGCCGGCGAACGCGAAGTTCGTCTGCTACTGCCACACCCCGCCGCGCTTTTTCTGGATGCCGGACAGCTACCTGGAAAACGAGATCGCCCATCCGCTGCTGCGCCGGTTCGTCCGGATGCTGATGCCCCTTTTCCGCTGGAGCGATCGCCGGCAGAGCCGGAAAATCGATCTCTTTCTCGCCAACTCCCGCAACGTCCAGGAACGCATCCGGCAATGCTATCACCGGGACAGCATCGTGGTCTACCCGCCCGTCGATGTCGAGCGCTTCCAGGTCAGCGACCGCACCGAGGACTTCTACCTCATCGTTTCACGCCTCGTCGCCTACAAGCGAATCGACCTGGCGGTGCGGGCCTTCACCGAGTCCGGGAAGAAGCTCGTCATCATCGGTGACGGTCCCGACCGGGACCGGCTGGAAGCCATGGCCGGATCCAACGTCAGCTTTCTCGGGCGGGCGCCCGACGAGGTTGTCACCAAATCCATGGCCACCTGCCGGGCCTACGTCTTTCCCGGATGTGAAGATTTCGGCATCACCCCGGTCGAGGCCCAGGCCTGTGGGAAACCGGTGATCGCGTTTCGTGCCGGGGGCGCCCTGGAGACCGTGATCGAAAACGAGACCGGGGTCTTCTTCGACCAACCGGAAGCGGCTTCGCTGGTCGAGGCGGTCGAGGATTTCGAACAGCGGACCTGGGATCCCGCCGTCATTCGCGCCAACGCGGAGCGGTTTTCCGAAGCGCGTTTTCTCGAGGAAACCCGGCGGATCCTGGAGCCCTACTTCCATGCCGCGGTCGCCGGGCATCCGTTGGAAGAGGGGCGGGTCTCCGAGGTGACCCTGTATGATGGACGACCGGACCCTGTCGGGTCATGAACCCAATCCTGTTGCCTCGCTCATGCCCGTTCGTCCACTTCAGGCCGCTGCCGAGGGAATCGCCATCATCGGCATGGGATGCCGGTTTCCCGGTGCCGCCGATGTCGATGCTTTCTGGCGCCTGATTGCCGAGGGGAGGGAAGGCCTGCGGGAATTTTCCGAGGAGGAACTGCGCGCCGCCGGGGTGCCGCCGGAGGTTTTTCGCAAGCCCACCTACGTGCCGCGCGGTGCCGAAGAAGGCGGAATGCTCGATTTCGAGCCCGGGCTTTTCGGTCTCAGCCCGGCCCGCGCCGAGCAGCTCAGTCCGCAGTTCCGGATGTTTCTCCGCAGCGTCCACGAGGCGCTGGAGGACGCCGGTTACGCCGGGGAACCCGAGGGCGAGCGGGTGGGCGTGTTCGCCGGTGGCGGAGTGCCCGTTTACCTCCATCCGCACCCGGGACTCGCGGGAGGGGAACGGCTCTCGGTGGGCTCGGGAAACGCCGCCGACTTTCTCGCGTCCCGCGTCAGCTTCACCTTCGGCTTCAGCGGGCCGGCCAATTCCATCCAGACCGCCTGCTCCACCGCCTTGGTGGCCGTCAACGAAGCCTGCGAGGCGCTCTGGGCCGGCCGCTGTGAAATGGCGGTCGCGGGCGGGGCCTCCTACGCCTGGCTTCCGGGGCGCGGTTACGATTGCGAACGCGGGCTGATGTATTCCCAGGAGGGACGTTGCCGGGTTTTCGACGCCCGCGCCGACGGCACCATCTTTTCCTCCGGCACGGGGGCGGTCCTGCTGAAGCCGCTGGGCGCCGCCCTGCGCGATGGCGATCCGATTCACGCCGTGATCCGCGGCGCGGCGGTCAACAACGATGGCGACCGCCGACGCGGCTACGCCTCGCCCAGTCCGGATGGGCAGGCCCAGGTCATCCGCGAGGCCATGGCGCGGGCCGGCGTCACCGCCGACGACATCTCCCTGGTCGAAGCCCACGGCACCGGCACCCAGAAAGGTGACCCGGTCGAGGTCGAGGGCCTGGTCCGGGCCTGGCGAGAGACCTCGGATCGCGTCGCCGATTGTCCGCTTGGCTCGGTGAAATCCAACATCGGTCACGCCGATGCCGCCGCGGGTATCGCCGGACTGATCAAGGTGGTCCTCGCGCTCAAGCACCGCGTCGTTCCACCGACCCTCCACGTCGAGACGCCCAATCCGAAATTGAAACTGGCGGAAAGTCCTTTCCGTCTCGCGCTCCAGGCGGAACCCTGGACCCTGGCGGACGAAAGCCGGAAACGGATCGCCGCCGTGAGCGCATTCGGACTCGGCGGCACCAACGCGCACACCATCGTCGAGGAGGCGCCGGTGCCGCGCCTGTCCACGTCGTCGGCGAACGGTTGGCAACTGCTGCCATTCTCCGCGTGCACGCCGGAGGGGCTGGAGGGGCTCCTGGCGAAATGGCCCGCCTTTCTCCGGGACAACCCCGAAGCGGATCTCGCCGACGCCGCCTTCACCCTGCAGCGCGGACGGCGCGCGTGGAAGGTCCGCGATTTCCGGGTGGCGCGGTCGGTTTCGGAACTCGCAGAGGGATGGGGGGACGAACCCGTCGAGGAGTTTTCCGGGCGGGTTCGCGAAAGGCGCGCGGTGTTTCTCTTTCCGGGGCAGGGCGCCCAATACGCCGGAATGGCCCGGGAGCTGTGGGAGAACGATTCGGTTTTCCGCGAGGCCTTCACCGACTGCGCGCGCCGTCTCGACGCCCACCTCGGTCTTCGGTTGGAGGAGATCGTCTTTCCCGAAGACCAAGACGACAGTCGCGTTCACGACACCGAATTCACGCAGCCGGCGTTGTTCGCGATCGGGTGGGCGCAGGCGCGGCGCTGGCGAGCCTGGGGCATCGAGCCCGTCGCCGTCGGTGGTCACAGCATCGGCGAATACGTGGCCGCCACCCTCGCCGGGGTGATGTCGCTCGACGACGCGCTTCGGCTCGTCGCCCGCCGCGGACAACTCATGGCTCGGGCCGGCCGCGAGAGCGGTGCCGGCGGCATGACCGCGGTGATGGCGGGCGAGGACCGGGTGGAGGCCCTGCTCTCGACTCACGAGGCGATCGAGCTGGCCGCCGTCAACGGACCGGCCCAGATCGTGCTCGGTGGACCGCTTCGCGCGCTGGAAGCTCTCGAGGCGGAACTGGACGCGGCGGGTCTCCGCTTCCGGCGGTTGAAGACCTCGGCCGCGTTTCATTCCCGGGCAATGGACAGCGCGCTGGCGGAATTCGAGGCCGCCTTCGCGGAGACCGAGCTGTCCGCGCCGCGACTGCCGGTGCTGTCCAACCTCACCGGAAACTGGCTCACGAATGACGAGGCGATCTCGCCCGGCTACTGGGCGGCGCACCTGCGATCGACGGTTCGTTTCGCGGACAATCTTTCGACCCTCTTCGCCGGTGTCGGGGAAAAATCCGAGCCCTTGTTGCTGCTCGAGATCGGTCCCGGGGCTACGCTCACCTCCCTGGCCCGCTCCTGCGCGGACGCGGACAGTGAAGATCACTTCATCGCCACCCTGCCGGGTCCCAAGGACGATGTCCCGGCGGATCGTCACAGCTGGCAGGCCTTGGGCGAATGCTGGAAGTCAGGCTACCCGGTCGACTGGGAAAAGGTATTGCCGTCTCGGGATCGACGCCGGCTTCGGCTTCCGGGTTGTCATTTCGTCGAGCAGAGACTCCTGGCCGAAGGGGCGTTTCCCACCCGCATGCTGACCGGCGAAGCTCGGGAGGAAACGTCGTCCGCCGTCGTTGCGCCGGGATCGCTGTTTCACCTGCCGGTCTGGCGCGAGGTTCTGCCGCCGAAAGCGCTCGCCCCGGAACGGTCCGGCGCCTGGCTCTGTTTCACGGGCGGTTTTTCCCGGGCTTTCGAGCGTCGGGTCACGAAACTCCAGCGGGTGGATGCGGGCTCGCGGGTGAAGGTCGTCGCCGGGCGCCGGTTCGCCCGTCTTTCGTCGCGGCGCTACGTGATTCGCCCCGGGATTTTCGACGACTACGAACGCCTGATCGACGCGGTGCGGGCCGATTTCGGATCGGTGGCCGGCGTGCTCCATTTCTGGAGCGGTCGGTCGAGCACCCGCCAAGCCGGCCACGCCGGGGAACGTTTCCAAGAGGATCTCGTGCGGGGCGCGGGAAGCCTGGCCTGGCTGGCGCGAATCCTGGGAGAACAGGAGGCGGACGACGAGAATCCGCTGCCGCTCAATTTCATCACTCGCGGACTCCGGAAAGGGAGCGGGGTTCCGGTGATTCCCGCCAACCGCGCCCTCGCCGCCACCGCTGGCACGGTGCGGGAGGAGTTTCCCCAGTTGCTCACCCGGGTGATCGAACTCCCGGACCGTTGGGCTCGATCGCGGGACACCGACATCTCGCATCGGCTCCGAGAGCAGGCGCACCACCCGAAGTTGGTTTTCCGGGACGATTCCTGGTGGCGACCGGATTTCGACTCGATCGATTTCCCCGAGTCGGAGGACTCGCCGGTTCCGTTCCGGGAAAAGGGCGTCTACGTGTTCACCGGTGGGCTGGGTGGACTGGCGCGCTCGGTCGCCCTCGATCTCGCCCGCCGCGTCGTTTCGCCGACGCTGGTCCTGCTGAACCGGACTCCGCTGCCGCCTCGGGATCGTTGGCCCGCCATCGCCGCCGGTGACGGACGCGATGCCGATCGGGTTCGCGACGTGCTGGCGATGGAGAATGCCGGGGCCGAGGTGATCGTTCGCCAACTCGATGTCGCCGATCCCCGGGCCCTGCGCGAGGTGCTCGGGCAGGTCGAGGTTGATCACGGCCGCATTCGGGGCGTCTTCCACACCGCGGGTGTGCTGCGCGACGCCGCCATCGCGACCCGGGACCCCGACAGTCTGGTGGAGGTTTTCGCGGTGAAGGCCCGTCCCGCCGCGGTGCTCGCGGAATTCTTCTCCGCCTCGCGGGAACGCCGCGCCGCCCTGGATCGGATCGTCCTTTTCTCCTCCATCTCGGCCGAGTTGACACCCGGTGGACAGGTCGATTACTCGGCCGCCAACGCCTGGCTCGACGGGTTTGCCGAGGCCGCTCATGCCGAGGGGCTCCCGGTGCTGAGCATCGGCTGGCCGGCCTGGCGCGAAGTCGGCATGGCGGCGGAACGGGAGAAGGGGCTTCCCGCGGCCTCCGGCCTGGCCGACGAGCTGAG
>JAUIGT010000726.1 GCA_030432615.1 Verrucomicrobiia bacterium | reverse complement strand
AGTTCGAGTTGTCGCCCTTCGACCTTCAACCGATCCACGGGCAGCGCCCCGGAAAATTGCGTGGGACTGTAGAGCCACGCCTCGCCGACGTCGGCGACCGCCTCGATCTGGAGAATAACGAACAGTCCTCCCTCGCCTCCGATCATGCCCGACCAGTAACCGGTGAGTTTCGAGACATCTCCTTCCACCCGCTGTTTCAGGAATCGGAGAAGCTCGGGAGGAAGCCGCTCGGCGCGATCCAGGTTCAGCGCCATGGCCTTGCCCTGTTCGACCTGTCCCTCGAGCCTGCCGTTCACGAACCTTCCCGTGTATTTCCCTCCGATATCCGGGAACTCCGCGGTGAAGGTCTCACCGTCGAAAGTGGCCGAGGTCGAGGGGATTCCCCGCTTTGCTTGGTCGAGACTGTGGAGGACCACCTGGCCCTTTTCCGAGATCCGGATGAACTGGCGCAACTCGGTGCCGTTGGCATCCAGGGTTCCGGACCAGAATCCGGCGATCGCCTTGAAGTCGCCCTCGACCTTCGTCCCGACGGGCGGTTCCGCGCTGTTGGTCAGCATGATCTCCGCCATCCGCTTTTCCGGAGAAACGGTCAGGTCGGAGCGGAATCCTCCGGTGCCCCCGTTGTGCCAATAGCCCCCGTCCTTCCGGAACCAACCGAGGCCCATGTCATTCCGGGATTGCTTCATGGCGAGTTCCATGGCCGCGCGCAACTCGGGAGGCGCCGAATCATCCCAATGCGCTTGCGCGAACTTGGCGAGGTCGGAGGTCGTGGAGACGATCGCTCCCGCGCCACAGAGCGCGTCGATATGCCAATGGCCGGTCTCCCTACCCCGCGAATGCCCCGTCGCGTAACGGTCCGAGAGTGCGCTCGGCAGATCACCCGGCCTCCGTTGCACGAAACTCGAATCCATCCCGAGAGGATTGAAGACGGTCTCCGCCAGGAGATCCTCGTAGGGCTTGCCGGAAATGTGCTCGAGAACGTGCCCCAGCAATCCCATGCCCAGGTTCGAATAACGTTGCTCCCCTCTCTCGTCGAAGTCGGACTCCTCGAAGCCTATCAGATACTCCCGCATCATTTCCGCGCCGTAGTGCGCGTAGGGATCTCCCGGATCAACCGACGCACTCGCGAGATTGTCCGGGAGTCTCGGCAGTCCGGCGGTATGGGTGGCCAAATCCAGGAGGGTCACCGAAGCGAGCGGAGAATCCTTCGGGAGCACTGATTCCGGCAGGTGGGCGGCTATGGGATCCTCCAGGGACGCCTCCCCTCGCCGCACCAGGTCGGCCAGCAGAATTCCGGTGAACACCTTCGTGATCGAACCGATCTCGAAAAGCGTGTTTTCGTCCACCGCGCCACGGTCCTTCCCGAGCAGGCCGACTGCGGCGAAGGTGGATTCGTCCCCTTCGATCAACGCCATCGCCACGCCTTCGTCGGGCTGCAGTTTTTCGGCCTGAAAGCGTTTCGCCTTCTCCGAGAGTTCGTCCGCATGGACCACCCCCAAGAGGAAGATTACGATGAGAGTTCGGATGATTGATGGGGTTTTCATGGCGTGTTCTTGATCTTGTTCCGATTCTCCCGGGTCATTTCAACCTCGGGGAAATGCTCCACCTTTCCGGAGCTTGGATTCTTCAATTCCAAATCGACCCGATCGGAATCCGGCAGTCCCGCGGCGACGAGGACTTCCGCGATGTCTTCGCGAAGCCGTTTCTCCCAAAGACGACCGAACCTTTTCTTCGCGGCGGCGATCAAATC